>JALHUQ010000133.1 GCA_022866645.1 Woeseiaceae bacterium
AATTGCCGCTGGAAAGTCTGGACGTTCGATATCTCAAGGATTCACTGCAGCGGATCCATGACGCCTGCAGCAGTGGGGAATGCCGGGCAAATTAGTCGGTCGCCGAGCTGAGTTCCGCGGCCAGCGCTTCCCAGGTACTAACGGGCAGCTCGCAGTGCGTGCCCACGCACTTGTAGGCAACCGTCTCTCCGGCAATCGGTTTTCGATCCGCCAGTGCTCCAGGCAGACCACTTTCGTCGGAACTGATGGCGAAAACCATGCGTTGCGGCGCGTAGAGTTTGGCGGCTGAGTCACGCCAGCGGGCGATCTCATCAGCATCGCCACGAATGACGATGACTTCCGGGTGCGTCAGAAACTCTTCCAACGCCGTCAGCAGACTGACATGCCCGTGTGGATATTCTGCAATTGCTTGCCACGCACCTCTCAGCGTTTTCTCTGCCGCATCGAGATAGCGGGTTTCGCCGAGCACAAACCCCAGGCGCTGCAAGCCGAACGCGGCGATCCCGTTGCCCGATGGCACGGCCTCATCGGCCAGTGACTTCGGCCGGTGGATCAGCTCTTCATGATCATTGGCGGTGAAGTAGAAAGCACCTCGTTCACGATCCTCGAAATGCTCGAGCATCAGTTCGGCGAGTTGCACTGCGAATTCGAGGTGTGTCGTCTTCCACTCCGATTGCAGCAACTCCAGCAATGCGTCGAGCAGGAAAGCGTGATCGTCGAGGTAGGCGGGGAAGCGCGCTTTGCCGTCCTTGTAGCTCGCTAACAGCCGGCCGTCGACGATCATATTTTCTCTAATAAAATCAACAGCTTCACCGGCGGCTTTTGTGAGATCCGGCCGGCTCAGCGAGCGTCCGGCGATTGCGAGCCCACGAATGGCGAGGGCATTCCAGGAGGTCAGCTGTTTTTCGTCCCGAGCTGGAGCGATGCGCGTCATGCGCTCTGCCAGCAGTATCTTCTTCGCTCGTTCGAGCGAGGCGCGCGCATCCTCATCGTCGATCGGTTCTCGCACGGTGAGATGCCATTGGCCTTCAAAATTACTTTTCCGGTCGAGTCCGAAGCGGCGGGCAAAAACGTCGTAGTCCTTACCGAGCAATGCGACTGCCTGCTCCGGAGTCCACAGGTAATACAAACCTTCTTCACCCTCTGAGTCGGCATCGCGGGTCGAAAAAAAGCCCCCGTTGTCGGCCTGCATGTCAGCGAGCATCCAGTCTGCGGTGGCGTTTGCCGTATCGATAAAAGTCGTCTCACCGGTTGCCAGCGCTGCCTGGGCATATATCGCCAGCAACGGGCCATTGTCGTACAGCATCTTTTCGAAATGCGGAATTTGCCAGTATCGATCGACCGAATAACGGCAAAATCCACCGCCAACGTGGTCGAAGAGTCCGCCGTCAGCCATACGAGTCAGCGTCAGGGTCGACATCAACAGGGCGTCGAGATCGGGTTCGATAGTATTTGCACTGGCCCGCCAGTGGCGCAGCAGCCGGTCGATGGTCGTCGCGTGCGGAAACTTGGGCGCCGAGCCGAAGCCGCCATAATCGCGATCGAAAGATTGTGCGAACGTGTCGCGCGCCTGTTGCAGCGGAATGGCATTCAGCGTTACAGATTCGCCGCTTTCGGATGGCTCCAGTTTCTTGAATACGGCGAGAATCTGATCGCTTTGCGTACGGATCTCGTCGCGCTGTTCTGCGTAGTAGGACGCGATTTTTTCCAGCAAATCGGGGAAGGCTGGCATGCCATGACGGGCGTTATTTGGAAAGTAGGTGCCACCGAAAAACGGCCGTTGGTTATCGCCGTCCAGAAACATCGTCAATGGCCAGCCGCCACTGCGTTGCGTGAGCAACTGGTGTGCTGTCTGATAAATTTTGTCCACGTCGGGCCGTTCTTCGCGATCGACTTTGATGTTCACGAACAGACGATTCATGACATCGGCTATCGCCTCATCTTCGAAGGACTCATGCGCCATGACATGGCACCAGTGGCAGGCAGAATAGCCGACTGATAGCAGCACGGGCTTTCCCGATTTTCGGGCGACTTCGAACGCCTCATCGCCCCACGGAAACCAATCGACCGGATTGTCGGCGTGTTGCTGCAAATAAGGGCTGGACTCGCCGGCGAGGCGATTCGGCATTTTCGGGGATCCTTTGGCGGCGCTTACTATGACGGGCTGTTGAAGTTGACTATGATACGCATCTTACCTCGACGACTGGCAGGAATTCATGCTGACATACCCCGATATAGATCCGATTATCTTCGCGCTCGGACCTATTAAAGTTCGCTGGTACGGGTTGATGTATGTCATCGGTTTTCTGCTGGCCTGGTGGCTGGCAAGAAGGCTCGCTGCAAAAAGCTGGTCAATAATCAAACCAGAGCAGGTTGACGACTTGCTCTTTTATGGGATGCTCGGCGTCATCATCGGCGGGCGAGTGGGCTATGCACTTTTCTATGGATTCGACCAACTCACCAGCGATCCCCTCTACCTGCTGAAAATCACCGAAGGTGGTATGTCTTTCCACGGCGGTTTGGCCGGTGTCATGACTGCGATGTGGCTCTATTCTCGAAAAATTGGCGTAGGGGTTTGGAGCGTGCTGGATTTCGCTGCTCCTATAACGCCGCTGGGTTTGTTCTTCGGGCGCATCGGCAACTTCATCAACGGCGAATTGTGGGGCAAACCGACGGATCTGCCGTGGGGTTTTGATGTCGGTGGCCGGGTGTTGCACCCGTCGATGTTGTATGAGGCGATACTCGAAGGCCTGGTCCTGTTCGTGATTCTGTGGCTCTTCTCAAGCAAACAGCGTCCGACTATGGCGGCGGCCGGTTTGTTTCTGGCCCTGTACGGTGTCTTTCGCTTTGCAATTGAGTTTGTACGCGTTCCTGATAGCCATTTGGGCTATCTGGCGCTCGACTGGTTAACGATGGGGCAAATCCTGAGTTTGCCTATGATCATTTTGGGAACGACCCTGCTGGCACTGGCTTATCGGCGTCGAGCATGAAGCAGTACCTCGACCTCATGCGCCACGTGCGCGATAACGGTACGGTCAAAGGTGATCGCACGGGCACCGGGACAGTCAGCGTGTTTGGCCACCAGATGCGTTTCGATCTCCGCGCAGGCTTCCCTCTGGTAACCACCAAGAAGTTGCATCTGCGCTCGATCATTCATGAACTGCTCTGGTTTCTAACTGGCGACAGCAATATTCGCTATCTCAAAGAGAACGGTGTCTCGATCTGGGACGACTGGGCTGACGGGAACGGTGATCTCGGCCCGGTCTATGGCGTGCAATGGCGCAGTTGGCCAACGCCGGACGGTCGCTCTGTGGATCAGATTTCGCAAATCATGCAGCAGCTACGCGAAACACCGGACTCCCGGCGCATCATGCTCAGCGCATGGAATGTTGCTGACATTGACAAGATGGCATTGCCGCCGTGCCATTGTCTGTTTCAGTTTTTCGTTGCCGACGGCAAACTCTCATGCCAGTTGTATCAACGCAGTTGCGATATTTTCCTCGGCGTGCCATTCAATATCGCGTCCTACGCATTGCTGACGCATATGCTGGCGCAACAAGCCGACCTCGGCGTTGGTGATTTTGTCTGGACGGGTGGCGATTGCCATTTGTACTCCAATCATTTGCAGCAGGCCGACGAACAACTGAGCCGCGAGCCATTACCGCTGCCGCGGTTGGCGATAAAACGTCGGCCGGACAGTATCTTTGACTACCAGTTTGAGGATTTTGAGATTCTCAACTACGAGTCGCATCCGCACATCAAAGCCGCCGTCGCGGTTTAGTCGGCCACGTGATGATCAGTATTATTGTCGCCGCATCGACGAACAATGTTATCGGCGTCAACGGCAAACTTCCATGGAAAATCCCGGACGACCTGAAGCGCTTTAAACAATTGACGATGGGCAAGCCCATCGTGATGGGGCGACTGACATGGGAGTCGATACGCCGGCCATTACCGGGGCGGCAGAATATTGTCATCACACGGCAGTCAGGATATTCGGCCGACGGTTGTGATGTTGTGGATACGCCCGCC
>JALHUQ010000134.1 GCA_022866645.1 Woeseiaceae bacterium
CAGCGCGATAGTCCAGGTTCTGCTGCGACTAATCTGACCATTGATAATCGTCGTGTTGCTGAGTTGGCTGACCTGTCCACGATAAAAGTTTTCGTCGAGCACTGACAGGTCAGGCTCCATATCGATATTGGAATCGACCAGAATTTCCAGTACGAACGATTCGTTCAGATCAACGGACGGACGATCGACTCGCGCCGTGACATCGGCTATCGCATTCGGAACAACGGTGAGTATCGCGCACAAACTCAACAGCATTTTGGGAATGAATTTGCCATTCTGAACTACCACGGTTCTACCTCGTTATCTGGCCACACACTGTTGCCGTCCTGATCTTTACCCGAGCGCTGGTACTGATGCCTGAATTTTCGTCGCAACAATCCACCCGGGTCATCCGGTATGCGACGCAACCACTGCTCCATCGCCTGTTCCTGTTCTTGCTGTTGCCGCAGCTCGGCGAGCTCAGCCTCTGATAATTGCTGCGGTTTCTCGCCAGGCTCCGCTTCCTCGGCGGCGCGCTGCAATTCTTCCTGTAGCGCCTTCATTTGCTCTTCGGTCATTTCCTCATCGCCGCGCTCTGAAGAGTCACCTTCCTCCGATTGACTATCCGATTGCGACTCACCTTCCGCGCCTTCCTGGTCCGCCTGACTTTCTGAATCCGACTGCTCGCCTTCGCCATCCTGATTCTCGGACGATTGCTGCTCGTCGCCCTTATCTTTCTGTTCCTGTTCTTGCTGATCCTTAAGGTTCTTTACAAGCTCAAGGTTGTATTTGGCATCGTCATTGTCAGGCTCAAGTTCGAGCACCTGCTGATAGCTGTCGATCGCGGCGTCCAATTCACCCTGGAACGCCATCGCGTTGCCAAGGTTGTACAAATTTCGCGTATCTTTTTTGTCGGCGAACACCCTCGCACTACCGGCATAGTCGCCGGCACGATAGTCAGCGACGGCTTGCCAGTCCGGATTCTCAAACAGCGCCGCTGCGTCACTGGCGTTGCCGGCCTCCAGTTGCGCTTGCGCTTGTTGATCTTTGTTCATCCAAAGATCGCTCCAGGTGGACGCATAAGCCGGTTGTGGCAAGGGAATGATGAATATGAGCGCGATTAATACCCAGCCACGACGAAACGCGAGTGCAGCCAATGGCAATAACAGCAACAGCAGCCACGGACCTTCCTCACGCCACTGGTCGGTAGACAGGGCGTCGTCACCGAGCGCCGCGCCGACACCGGATACCTCGCCGGTGAGCAGCAACTCCAGATCACTGTTGTCTGATGATATTCGGGCGTACTGGCCACCGCCCAGTTTGGCCAGGGAACGCAGGCCGCGCTCCTCCAGTCTCGGCACCGCAATCTTGCCGCGATTGTCCGTTACAAATCCGCCGGTAACGCGCGGAATCGGCGCACCTTCAAGCGTACCAACGCCCAGAACGGACAGTGAATAACCAGCGGCCGTCAGCTCCCGCACCGCGTCTTCGGCTGCCGGCGATGAGCCGCCATCCGTTATCAGGAGGACCTCTCCGAAGCCGGCTTTGGCTTGATCCAGCAGGGCCCGACCTTTGCCGATGGCAACTTCAGGATAGCTGCCCTGGCTCGGCATGATGTCCGTGCTGAGACTGTTCACCAACGAGGCAATGGTGTCAGTGTCGGTCGTTAACGGAGTCACTGTAAAGGCGTTCGCGGTGTAAACCACCAGCGCGGTCTGGCCACTGTTGCGACGCTCGAGCATATCGAGAATCTTGAGTTTTGCGCGTTGCAGACGACTGGGAGCGACGTCTTCTGCATCCATGGATCTCGACAGGTCCAGCGCCACGACCAGCGCCTGTTCTGCCCGGTACACCGGCTGCTCGATGCGTTGCCAGGCGGGTCCGGCCAGAGCGACCAGGGCCATCACGCCACCGAGTCCCAGCAACCACCAGCGGTAGTCCGTGCCTCGACCCGGGTCTCGCGATAAAACGTAGGGCATCAACGCCACGTCGATGACCGCTTGCCAGTTACCCGATCCGAGCTTGCCACGAGCGAGCAAGGTGACAATCACAAGCAATACCGGAATCGCGAACAGCCACTCGGGGCGCAACCAATGGAAATCAGCCAGCACGGGTCTGCACCTCGCGGGCTCGACTAAGAGCAAAGCGTTTCAGGAGACTCGTGAGACTCAGCAGTGCAACCAACGCGACTGCCACCCCCAACGGCACAAAGTAGTAGGACTTTACGGGTCGAAAGCCCGACTCGGGCTCCTCCACCGGCTCCAGTTCATCGACGAGTTTGTAGATGTCCTGCAAGCTCGCGGTATCGGTCGCGCGGAAGTAGCGGCCGCCGGTCAGTCCCGCAATTTTGGTTAAGGTATCTTCGTCGAGATCGGCCGACGGATTAATGCGGCGCCGACCACCGATCAACGATGCCACCTCAAGTTGTTCTGCACCGATGCCGATGGTGTAAATGCGCAGTCCCACCTGTTGGGCTAGTTCGGCCGCTTTGATCGGGTCAACTTCGCCGGCTGTATTGGCACCGTCCGTCAGCAGAACCAGCACCTGTTCGCCGACATTCACTTTTTGCTCGTGCACGCGTCGAACCGCCAGCGTTATGGCATCGCCAATGGCGGTCTTTTCGCCCGCGAGCCCGATAAAGGCTTCAAGCAACAGAACGTTGACCGTCTCTCTGTCGAGGGTCAGGGGTACCTGCAGATAGGCTCGTTCGCCGAAGAGAATAAGGCCGATTCGATCGCCTTCGCGACGCTCGATAAAGTCACTGGCCACCGCTTTGGTTGCTGTCAGGCGATCGACACGAAGTCCGCCCAGTTCGAAGTCCTTCTGATCCATGCTGCCGGAAAGGTCCACCGCCAACATCAGATTGCGGCCCGCTACCGGCACATCCAGTTCGTCGCCGATACGCTCCGGACGTGCAGCGGCAAGCACGAGCAGTATCCAGGCCAGCGCGGCTACCCAGAAGCGCCAGTTCAAGAGTTGTTCCGCCCCTGATCGGTCCATCAGTGTGCGAAAGCTTTCGATACTCGGTACGCGCAAGCCGGCCTCCGACATGCCCCTGGCTTCCGGCAACAGATAGCGCATGATCAATGGCAAAGGCAGTGCCAGCAGTGCCCAGGGCCAGGCGAGAGACCACATCAGCGGTCTCCTCCGACAGGTGTCGCAAGGCGCATCTTTATGGCCGCCAGCAAGGCGTTAACATCAACATCGCTGAAGTCGCTGTTCGGGTCACGATACGGAAGCTGCAACAGACTCTTGCCACCGTCAGTATGGAAATACGGAACGGGCACATCCCGGTCCAGCCATGCCAGCCACGAGTCACCCGTCAGCCCTGCGACTTCGTGCCGGGGCGCATACGCCAGCATCGCACGACGCAGCAACAGAGAAAGCTGGCGGCCGAGAACGACAGGGTTGCGGTGCTCGAGGTATTCCGCCTCGATGGCCGCGAGCGCGCTGATCGCATAGCGACGCGGCGCACGAAACTGTCGCATTCGCCACGCACGTAGCAACAACCAGCCCAGACCGAACAACAGCAGCGCGATGACCAGCCACCACCCGGGCGCCAATGGCCACCAGCCGACAGGGGGAGGCAGATGCAGGTCGCGCAGGGGAAGCTGGTTAGGATCCATGACTAGTGCGACCGTCGGCCCAGGGCTTTCTGCAACGTAGCAACCGGATCGTCGTCAGTGGACATCGGCATCAGATGCACACCGTATCGCTGACAAAACAGTTCGAGATTGTGTGATCGTTCGGCGAACTCGTGCTCGTAGTCGCGCCTTGCGGCCGCGGCGTAAGTATCGATCGAAAGCTCATCGCTGGGCGATACGATTCGGTAACGACCCGGTGGCGGCAGTTTTTTCTCGAGCGGATCATTCATGAAGACAGCGAGAACTTCGTTGTGACTCGCAACGCTCGATAAATACGATTGGGCGGCGCGAGAAAAACCAATGAAGTCGCTGATAACCACCACCAGGCTGCCCGGTCTCGCAACCCGTCGCAGCGCGGACATCGCCTGCGCAAAGGGGTCAGACCCCTTTGGGGTACCGCGATTGGTCCAGTCAGCATGCTCTACGAGTTCGTGCACGAAACGCAGCGCGGCGCGGCGTCCGAGGCGTGGCTTTAATTCGCGATGCGTTGTATCGCCGAATATCAAACCGCCAAGACGGTCACCACGGTGATGCGCCGCCCACGAGATGAGTGCGGCGGCACGGCTCGCATTGACGGACTTGAAACAACCGCGAGTCGCAAAATGCATGCTTGAGCGCAGATCGACGCACACCAGCACGGGTCGTTCGCGTTCTTCGCGAAACAGCTTGGTGTAAGCCGTAGTACTGCGGGCGGTAACGCGCCAGTCTATGCTGCGCGGGTCATCGCCCGGCTGATAGGGACGCGACTCGTCAAACTCCATGCCGCGGCCACGAAAGTGCGAAACATAGGCCCCAGTCTGCAGCGAATTGACGCGCAACACATCGAGCGCAATCGCCCTCGCCGGGGCATTGAGGCGGATCAGCGCGGCCTGGCTGATACTGACCGGCGACGCGTCTTTGGGAATGTGGTCCAGGCGCGCCATTACGGCACTCCAACGCCATCCAGAACGCCAGCGATGATGGAGTTTGCGTCCACGCCATCCGCCTCGGCCTCGAAGCTCAAAACCAATCGGTGACGCAGGACGTCCGGCGCAACCGCCTGAATATCCTCCGGACCGACGAAGTCGCGGCCTTGCAGCCATGCGTGTGCTCGCGCTGCACGGTCTATACCCATGCTGGCGCGTGGACTCGCACCGTATAGAACCTGTCCGTCAAGATCGGCGCGAACGGCGCCCGGATTACGGGTGGCAACAACAACGTTAACGATGTATTCCTCGAGCTCGGGTGCAAGATGCAGATTCAGGATGTCCTGGCGCGCCGCCATTATCGACTCCATGGCCAGCAATTCCGGTGGCCGAAACGCGTCGCGCTCGCCCTGCTTCGCCTCGTTCCGATTCAGGACCAGAATGCGCCGCTCATCCTCGATCGTCGGGTAACCGACCTCGACGTGTAACAGAAAACGGTCGAGCTGCGCCTCCGGCAACGGATAGGTACCCTCCTGCTCAATCGGGTTTTGCGTCGCCATGACCATGAACAGGTTCTCGAGGGGATAGCTCTGGTCGCCGACCGAAATCTGCCGCTCCTCCATCGCTTCGAGCAACGCCGACTGAACCTTCGCTGGCGCACGATTGATTTCGTCGGCCAGTATCAGGTTATGAAACAGCGGCCCCTTGCGAAACTCGAAGGTGCCTTCCTGCGGGCGGTAAATATCGGTACCGGTCAGGTCCGCCGGCAACAAGTCCGGTGTGAACTGAAGGCGATGAAAGTCTCCTTCAATACTTTCGGCGAGAACCTTGATAGCGCGAGTCTTCGCGAGACCCGGTGCGCCCTCTACGAGCAGGTGCCCATCGCACAAGAGCGCAATCAGCATGCGATTGATCAGATGTGCCTGGCCAATGATCAAGCCACTTGCGTGAGTTTCAAGTTTTTGAAATTGTTCTCGGACGCTCATTAATTACTCCGTAGGATGCGGCGGCGTGCCATTCTAGAGAGGATGCGTGACAAGACCAACCAGTCGCATCATTTTTTCCTCAATTTCTGACGGTAGTTAAGTAGTATTAGCCCCGTATCCGACCACACGAAAGCCATTCCATTGCATCAAAACAAAAAAAACAGCCTGTCTGCGCAATTAACACTCCTCCAGGGGCTCCTGCTGGCCGCGGCGCTGGCCGCCTGCAATCCGCAAGCCGACAACGCTCCTCCGGCAGCGCTCGCCGCGCCCAGTTGCGGAAAAAACGGGGCTATGGAAGCCGCGCTCTTCGGCAGCATCGAGGCAAATATTCTGTGGGCCACTGGCGAAATGGAGTGCGAAAGTATGCAGCGGCCGAAAGGCGAAGGCATGCGTCTGCGCTTTGCCGGGGAGCTCGCTGGCGAGCATCTGGTGATTATTATTGCGATGCCCGGGTTGAAGCCGGATGAAATTGGGGTCGAACTGCCCAGCAACGTCACCGCAACGGTTGAAGGCACGGGTCGATTTTTCAATACGCCCAATCTCGACGCCTGCTGGACCGAGGTGCGTTCTCAGGCCCGCCTGGGCGATTTAACGGATATTCGCGCGATTGAGGGCACCCTGTTCTGTGTCGCTCCGCTGGGCGAGATTAATGGCGACGCGGCAGTGTCGATACCGAAACTCACCTTTTCAACGATCGTGAACTGGAGCGCAAAATGACACGCGCGTTTGCCAATATTGCCATCGTCGTCAGCACTGCGCTGCTCAGTGCCGCCTCATGCAACGCGCCAGTCGAATCGACGGGCGCCGGGGCCCCGTCACTGGATGCTGACTTCGACCGCGGCACCTTGATCATTTTGGCGGATGACGGCAGTCGGCACGAACTCGACATCTACCTCGCGACCAACATGGATCAGCACCGTCGCGGCCTGATGTTCGTGCGCAAGATGGCGGAGAACACGGGCATGCTGTTTATTTACGAGGACAGCGATATTCATTCAATGTGGATGAAGAACACCTACATTCCGCTGGACATGGTTTTCGCCCGTGCGGATGGTTCCGTCTCGTCCGTCATACACGATACACAGCCGTTGTCGCTGAGCTCGCAGAGCTCCATCGAGCCGGTTCTGTTCGTGCTCGAACTCAATGCCGGCACGGCACGACGCCTGAATATCGGACGGAAGAGTCGAATTATCCGGGAGCCTGGCGACGACTAGCCGCGCTGTAGCGTGGCGGCGATCGATTCCGCAAGATAGTTGACATTTTTCACGGTGATACCCGCTACGTTGATGCGGCTTGAGTCCACCATATAAATGCCAAAGTCTTTTTTCAGCCGAAGAACTTCGGCTGTCGTAATTCCCAGGAAACAGAACATTCCGGTGGCGCGCAGCAGGTGCGAGAAGTCGCGGTCAGGCGTCTTTTCAATCAGAGCATCGTTTAGCCGCACACGCATATCGCGCAGCCGCTCTCGCATCTGTGCGAGTTCAATGATCCACTCATCATGCAGATCCTTGTTATTCAGAATCAGGCTGACAACGGCCGCACCGTGGTCCGGCGGCACAGAATAAATCGTGCGCACCAGATTATTGACCTGGCTGTTGACGACGTCGCGAGTGGCGCGGTCAGCGACCAGCAAAGACAGGGTTCCTACCCGGTCACGATACAAACCGAAATTCTTGGAACACGAATTGGCAACCATCATTTCCGGAACGCGCTCCGCCAATAGTCGAATCGGGTAGGCGTCGCGGTCCAGGTCTTCGCCAAATCCCTGATAGGCGCTATCGATAAACGGAATCAATTTGCGGTCGACGATAATATCCGCAATCGCCTGCCAATCTTCCACTGACGGATCGAGGCCCGATGGGTTGTGGCAACAGGCGTGCAACAACACGACATCGCCAGCGGGCGCGGCACGTAACGCCGCCAACATCTCGTCAATCTTGATAACGTGGTTTTTCGTATCGTAGTAGGGATACGGCTTCAGCTTCACACCAGCGCCACCTAACAGCGGCACATGATTCGCCCAGGTTGGGTCACTAACCCACACGGAGGCATTGGGTGATGATCGGAGTATCATCCCGGCGGCCACGCGCAGGGAGCCGGAACCACCCGGTGTCTGGATGGTCACCAAACGATCATCAGGACTCGCTGCACCGAATATCAAAGCCTGCATGGCCAAGTTGAAATCCGCTGCACCGGCAGTACCGATATACGCCTTGCTGTCCTGAGTATCGACCAGAATTTGCTCGGCGTGCTTAACGACTTTGAGCACCGGTGTATCGCCTTCAGGCGTCCGATAAACACCGACACCAAGGTCAATTTTTTGCGGGCGCGGGTCGTCCCGGTACTCCGCGATCAGCCCGAGGATGGCATCCGCGGACGCGGCGGTTAGTGATTCGAACAAGGGTTTACTCCGCTCTTTGAAGAGTTGGTCGTGCTTACAGGCGCGCATTGTACACACAAAAGCGCCGGCTCAAAGGCCGGCGCTTCTGCTTGCGTTCCTAAGCGCAGCTTAGGCTTTAGGTGCCCAAACCGAACACCAGCCGCTGGCTGAAACCGACTTGCCCGGGAATATCTGGCAAGGACGCCAGTCACCCTCGGTGCCCACTACCAACGCACAGGTCGCGCAGCTCTGATCAGCTGCGGGGTTGTTCCGTGATGCAGCATCAACACTCGAGGCATCGTCTGTATATTTCATGGCCTGCGCCATCGGGTCGTCTGAGGTCAGGTGCGGCAAATCGTCAGCTCGTGCTTCACGGCCACCTTGTACGAGGCAACCAGCAGCGGCAACGGCTGACAGTTGGATAAACTTGCGGCGAGGAATAGTGCTCAACGGAATCTCCTTAACATTCGTGTCTTCAATACCCGGGCTGTTGCCCGGCGGCGTGTAGTCTAAAGCATATCGATGCTGTCTTCGACAGGATAATCTCAATAGCAGGGTGCATTCTAACGAAGTTTCCTGAACGCCAAGTTAACGTGATAGGCGTATGAATTTGTTCGGGTTTTGAGAATGATTCTCATTGCGGCCTGCGGCCCCCGCCGCTGGGATATACTGCGTAACCTTGAGTTTCGATTAAACGCAAAATGACCGCCAGCAGCCTCGCGATTACTGTCAGGAAAGTCAGCGCTGACGCCGTGAATCCGGCGGATTTACCGCTCGTCGACGATCAGGTCGCGGTGGAGGAACCGCTGGAAATCCGCCTGGGGTACAAAGCTGAAAATGGCCGCACGGCAACAAGCATCTCAATCACGATGCGCACGCCCGGATCCGACGCCGAGCTCGCGGTCGGTTTTTTGTACTCAGAGGCGATTGTGGCTCGCGCCAGCGATATCCATCGCTGAACTCACGCCGACGTTCAAGAATGTCAGCTTCAAGCTGCTGGACGATATCGGAAGCGTGCAATGGCCTTGCTGTGAAGCCGGGCGTCGTTTATACGACTTTCCACAACCCGGAAACGGGTGCCAACGTGGTCACCACCGAGTACAGCGACTGGGCCACCAGCTGCCCCGAGTATAAAATCACGGCAGTACAGGTAACGCCGGCATCACATCGCTCGAACTGGCAGAAAGAGTTTGCGGAACGCGCTGAACAGCAAGGACGTCTCGTCGAACCAAGCTGACGACGCGCCGTTTACTCCGCGCCGGCCGGCTCTTTGCTGCCATCACCTGGGAACAGCCACGCTTCGATATGTTTTTTGATGTATTTCGGGAACAGCACAAACCCGAGACCGAGGCCGATGGCTCCCCATGGTGGTGCGAACTGTGCGACCGTCGCGGGCCACGCGAACGCGCTGACGGTGTTGGTGAAAGAATCAATAATGAAACTCAGCACGAACTCGATAACTTTGCCGTCGAATAACAAATGGATTTGTTTGAAATCGTCGATAAAGGATCCGGCTTCCAGCGTCGCGAAGGTCAGCGCGAAGCCGCAGGCATACAGCCCGCCACCTCGCACCTCCCAGACTTTTCGAAACCAGCTTCGGAAGTGGCCGTGCGATTTGCCGGGAAGCGCGCGCGCCTCCTCGCTGAGTCGGTCCGCTAATGGGCGATTATTCAGACTCGTCGAGCTTATCGAGCTTGCTGAATTTTGACCCTTCGAGCGTCAGGTTATACATCAGCCCTTTCGAACCAAAAATGAAGCCCACGACGGGATCGCGAATATTGTCGGAATCGATGGTTTTACCGGCGCCCAAATCGATCAGTGCGACTGAGCCATCAAGACCCACTTTCCAACCGTTGGAGTTGCGAAACTTCTGCAGGGACTCCTTGGTCATAAACGCGACGACAATAGACTTTGCCTGCGCGCCCAGTTGAAGCCCTATCGACCCGGACGTCGTGCGGTAATAGTCCACCGTCTGTCCGCCAACTCGCAACACGCCTTCGCCCGTTTCCGCGCCGACGCCAATTCCCACTTTGATGACTCGAGGAAAAACAAGGTAGCCCGCGGCCTGATTGATGAATACCTCAGCGCCGGATATGCTTTCCTTGAAGACCTGCAGGGCCTCATTCGACTCCTTGTCGATTTTTTCCGCAGAGGCGGCGATTACCGAGCTCGCCAACAGCAGCGCGATCAGCATGCTGCCCAGTCGAATTACTTTGCTTTGCTTCTTCATCCTTTGTCTTCCTGTGTTTTGATGGTCCGACCCGTTAGCAGACCGTAAGTGTGGCTATGATAGCCTATTGTTTGTTCGCCATTTCCTTGTCGGACCCCGGCATCAGACTTGGCGGGATCGGTGCCCGACGCCTGTTGGCCGTTGGCGGGTAATTTTCCGCCAGATAATCAAGGATTTGTGTCTCCACCGACGGCTCAAACTGCCACAGATTCTGGGTCGCCTGCATCCAGCGCAGGGTGTCCAGCCAGGTATTGCGATCAGCGCGCTGGCTCGTGACCAGGGCATGTGAATGGCAACCACCGCAATGTGCCCGAACCTGCTCCCAGCCGGGATTCCTGATGAGGCCGGTCACTTCATCGACGTCGGCAGCGCTGGTCAGCGCCGGCAACAGAAGGAGAAGTAGCAGCGCTGCTCTCACGCAGTGACCATGACCGCGATGCGGTGACAGGCGTTGTTGAGATAACCGCGCGGATTCCAGCCCGGCAAAACCATCGGCTGCGAACGACCGGCATCATCCTCCGCACGCGCCCAGATTTCGTAATAGCCTGCCTCCGGAAACTCAACACTCGTCGTCCAGTGTTGCCAGGCAAGGCGATTGACCGGCTTCCTGAGCTTGGCCTTTTGCCAGCTGGCGCCGAAATCGATAGACGTGACCATCGCCTTTACGAGTGAGTCGCCAGCCCAGGCATGGCCACGCAAATCCAGCGGCTTGCCGAGGCTGACTTCGATTCCGGACTTCGGATATGTGATCAGCGACCTCACTGGCATCGACTCAATGATGCACATGTTCTCGTCAGCGACCGCCGCACCAGGCGGCACGGGTTCGCACGGCATGCGATAGGACTGCCCCGTCATTTTTTCGCCGTCGTGCACCCGGTCGCGCAGCAGAATATGCGTCAACCATTTGCCACTGACTGAGGCTGGCCAGCCGGCACAGAGCATGCGCACGGGATAACCGTGCAGTTCCGGCAGCGGCTCACCGTTCATTGCCCAGACTATCAGCGACTCGTCCTCAACCGCTTTGTGCACAGGGACACCCCGTGAGATGGGCTGCTTGGTCGGATCGCCCGACAGATGCGAGTCGGCGGCCTCGTAAGCCACGTACACGGCGTCGTCAGTCATTCCGCAGTCTTCCAGAACGTCGCGCAGGCGTACGCCGGTCCACTCGGGACAGGCAATCGCACCCGTGCTCCATTGATTACCTTTCGCGGGCGGGTTGAATTCAGATCGTCCGTTTCCGCCGCATTCGATTTGCAACTGCAAAGTGTGATGTTTGAAACGGGTTTGAATCTCGCCGAGCGTCATGACTTTGGGTTGACCGCACGCCTCACCTTCCACCGTGATTCGCCAATCGAGTGGATCGATGTCCCAGGTCGAGGGTGGCACGCCATTATTTCGAACAAAAACGCGGGATGCTGGAGTAACCGGGTCGTCCAGCAGGTGTGCCGGCGTCTCGGCATTGAGCGGCCGATCATTCAGAATGATCAGGCCGGACTTGCCGGGAATCGAGAATGCTTCATTACTTTGGGCGAGAGCAGCAGGAATAAGACCACCCGGCATGTAACGGGCAAAAGGAATACTGGCGCCGATGACCGCCGCCATCGCCGCCAGTCCTCCACTCTTCATGAAGCCGCGGCGGGAAACGGTCTCCACCTCGCGACCCCAAATCAGCTCGTCGGCGAGCTCAGGATTCTCGGCGTAGAGTTCATGTAGTCCTCTATTTTTCATCATGGAGCCTGCATCTGTGGGCAGCATGCAAAAACGATTGCAGCATTTTTCGCAGAATATCACGGAGCTTGTCAGCTTTGGCTGCATCAAACGTGGTCGATACTTCATTCATGTAGGCGCGCTGCGCGATCTCGAGTTGCAGTGCGTGTATGTGTTTTTCGGGCTCGCCGTAATGTCGCGTGATGTAGCCGCCTTTGAAGCGTCCATTAATCGCGGCGCTGTAGCGGCTTGCTGTCGCATCGGCAGCGACTGCATCTTCAATCGAGCGACTGCAGCTCGCCGAATCATTACTGCCGAGGTTCAATTCCGGTAACTCGCCGTTGAACAGCCGTGGCACTACGCTCGGAATGGAATGAGCATCCCACAGCAAGGCGTAACCGTGTCGCGCACGCAGGGCATCGAGTGTATTGCGAATATGCTCGTGATACGGGCGCCAGTATTGCGCGACCCGCGCGGCTTTTTCATCGTCTTCAACGCCACCTGAGCGGTAGATCGCGGCACCCGAAAATGATTGCAGCGGGCAAAGCCCGGTGGCTATCTGTCCCGGATACAAGGCAGCGTCGTCCGCCGAACGATTCAGGTCGATCACATAACGGGAGCAATTCGCTACGACGGTGCTCGCACCCATCTCGGTCGCGAACTCATACAGCTGTGCAACGTGCCAGTCGGTGTCCGGGATCGAGAGGCCGACATCGCTCATCCGGCCAGCGATGTCGTCCGGAATGTCGCGGCCGTCGTGCGGCACACTGATCAACAGCGGCAAATCGCCATCGTTATGCCGAAAGGCAGCGTTCATTTACAATAGCTGGGCAGTACCGAGGCAGCGTAAGCGCAGTAGCCACCCTTATCTACGACGGATGCGACTCGTTGTATGTCCGACGACAATGAGCGGTCGGTTTCGTAAGCCGGCGATATCGTGCGCAGCTTGGCGATGACCTCCTCAATGGTAGACGAACTGGTTTTGGGCCGATGAAACTCGATGCCCTGTGCCGCGGCCAGCAACTCGATCGCGATAATGTTCGCAACGTTTTCGATCATCGTATGTAGCCGTCGCGCGGCAAACGTTGCCATACTGACATGGTCTTCCTGGTTCGCCGACGTCGGAATGCTGTCAACGCTGGCAGGATGCGCATGCGATTTATTCTCGGACGCCAGTGCGGCGGCCGTCACTTGCGCCATCATGAAACCACTGTTCAACCCGCCATCTTTTACCAGAAACGCCGGCAGACCACTCATGTGTGAATCAATGAGCAACGCGATACGACGTTCCGACAGCGCGCCGATTTCTGCTATCGCCAGTGCGAGATAGTCCGCCGCAAGTGCGATCGGTTCGGCGTGGAAATTGCCGCCCGACAAAACCGACTTCGAATCCGTAAAAACTAATGGATTATCGGTAACCGCATTGGCTTCCGTTTCCAGTACAGAGCTCACATGTCTCAGCACGTCGAGACAAGCGCCGATCACCTGCGGCTGGCAACGAATGGAGTACGGATCCTGCACGCGATCGCATTCCTCGTGCGACGCGCGGATGTCACTGCCATGCATGAGCTCTCGCAAGACGCCGGCTACCGCGATTTGACCGCCGTGCCCACGAACATTTTGAATTCGTTTGTCGAACGGCGTGTCGCTGCCCTTGATCGCATCGGATGACATTGCGCCTGCCATCATCACTGCCGCCAGCAAATTCTCGGTGCGAAAGGCGGCGGCCAAAGCGAGCGCCGTGGACACTTGTGTTCCGTTCAGGAGCGCAAGCCCCTCTTTTGGCGCCAGCCGGGCAGGTTCGAGCCCAGCGGCCTTGAGTGCGTCGGCGGCGAGTAATACGCGACCATCGACTCGCACCTCGCCATCGCCAATCAACGCACCGGCCATATGCGCGAGCGGCGCCAAATCACCGCAAGCGCCAACCGATCCTCGTGACGGGATTCGCGGATAGATATTGTGATTGATCATCTCGCACAACATCTCGACGAGTTCGACACGCACGCCGGAAAAGCCCTCTGCCAGTGCAATCACTTTCATGAGCATGATCAGACGAACAATGTTGTCGTCCAGATCTTCGCCGACGCCAACGGCATGCGAACGAACGAGGTTGGCCTGCAAGTGCACCAGCTCGTCGTTGCTGATGCGGACCTGCGCCATTTGTCCGAAGCCCGTGTTCACGCCATAAACCTGCTTGCCACTGGCAACAACGTCGTTGATCAGTTCCTGCGCCTCGGTGATGCGGCGTTTCGCCTCATCGCCAAGTGATACTGTCAGCGGTGCCGCCCACGCCGTTCGCAATACGTCAAGCGTGACCAGCTGATTGTCGATCATTAAATTCATTTAGGGTCTCCGCTTGACGCTTTGCGAATCATAGGCAGTTTGAGTCCAAATTCTTCCGCGCACTCGATTGCGATATCGTAACCGGCATCCGCATGCCGCATCACGCCGCTGGCGGGGTCGTTCCACAACACTCTTGCGATGCGCTTGTCCGCCTCGGCCGTGCCATCGCAGACGATGACTAAACCAGCGTGTTGTGAATAGCCCATGCCGACGCCACCACCGTGATGCAGCGATACCCAGGTTGCGCCGCTTGCTGTGCTGAGTAACGCGTTGAGTAAGGGCCAGTCGGATACAGCGTCACTGCCATCTTTCATACTTTCAGTTTCGCGGTTGGGACTCGCGACAGAACCGCTGTCCAGATGGTCCCGGCCAATAACAACCGGCGCCTTCAGCTCGCCAGTACGGACCATTTCATTAAAAGCGAGTCCAAGGCGATGCCGTTGACCCAGCCCAACCCAGCAGATTCTCGCCGGCAGGCCCTGAAACTGAATGCGTTCACGCGCCGCGTCCAGCCAGTTGTGCAGGTGCTCG
>JALHUQ010000135.1 GCA_022866645.1 Woeseiaceae bacterium
CGGGATAACACCTTGAGTAACGACGAGTGGCTCGCCGTCGCCGTCACCCTGGGACGCTGCCAACCGGTGCCGTTCGCATCCAGCCAAGAAATGACTGGCATTGAGCCGAATTTTCGGCCGGCGCCCAAGGCGCCAGATCCGGTTCGCTGACCGGAATATAGGAACCCTGTTTTACTTCGAGCGCGATGGTTCCCGGCTGGCAGCAAACATAGCTGTGCCACTGACCCGACGGAATTTCTACCGCTCTCGTATCGTCCGGAGACATTCGACAGCGTTCCAGAATTTCTCCGTCACTACCGAAAATCAAAAGATCCATACGCCCCTCAAGGATCATAAAAAACTCCCATTTGTGCGCTTCGCTATGACGATGCGGGCGAATATAGGTGTCAGGGGAAGTTGCGATAAAGAGTCGTTGCACCTCCGCATCCGGTGAATCATGGGTATTCAGGTGGGTGCGTCTGCGATCTGCCGCTGATGCTTGCACGGCGAGTTCCTGCAATTGCGATGAGTGAATACGCTTATTCATTTTATCCATGACTGCGAGACCGTACAGCACTTGCCGATTTTTTCGGACAGTAGCCGAATGATCAGTGAATTGATATAGAATCGCTCGGGCTGGGAAGCTGGTTCGACAGCATCCGGCTCGGTCTTTGTACCTATGGTCGAAGAAGATTAGGTAGTGTTAGCCTTGGACCAATGAATGGACCGGCGAAATCGCACACCTGCATTTGACGCCTATTTGGTCGCGATTCGAATGATAATGACCGCTCACCCGTCTGACTATCCGGGAGCTTGAAAATCGCCCCACAGCCTGCTCAAAAAGGGAGTCCTTGTGTCCAAGATCGGTGCATCTGCAAGAAGTCAATCAAGCGCAGGCCCTGAGGGTGGTGCCGACAGGTTTCTACCTTTTACGAAACCCTCGCTCGAACCCAGCGATATTGCTGCTGTGGTCGAAGTTCTCCAATCAGGTTGGATTACATCCGGCGCCAAGGTCAAACAGCTCGAAAAGGCGTTTACCGAGCAAACCGGCGCCAAGCATGCGGTCGCAGTCACGTCCGCCACAGCCGGTATGCACCTGGTATTGCATGCCCTCGGTGTAGGGCCCGGGGATGAGGTCATCACGCCCTCGCTTACCTGGGTTTCCACCGTCAACCTGATTTGCCTTAGCGGCGCAACGCCGGTATTCGTGGACGTTGATCGTCATACGCTGATGACCACCGCGGCGATCATTGAAAAAGCGATCACGCCGAAAACGAAGATGATCATTCCTGTTCATTATGCCGGCGCACCGTTGGACCTTGACCCTATTCGGGCTCTGGAACGCGCCCATGGCATTCCCGTCATCGAGGACGCCGCGCATGCGCTGGGTTCCGGATACATGAACGAGGCCGTCGGCAAATCCGGTACAGCGATTTTTTCCCTGCAAGCGATCAAGAACGTCACAACGGCCGAAGGTGGTGTTATTTGCACACAGGATGATGCGTTTGCCGAGCGGCTTCGGCGACTGCGGTTTCACGGACTTGGGGCCGATTCCTTTGACCGCCATACAAACAGCCGCTTACCTAACGCCGAGGTCCTCGAGCCGGGCTACAAATACAACCTGCCCGATATGAATGCATGTCTTGCGCTGGGCCAGCTCGATCGCCTGCAAGAAAACAACCGCAAACGCGCGGCATTCGCAAAGAAGTATCGCGACGCGTTTGCGAACATCGATGCAATCACGCCTCTGGGCCTCCCGGACTACCCGCATGTGCATGCCTGGCACATCTATATTGTGCGTGTGGAAATTGATCAGCTTTCGATTGATCGGGATGAATTCATGGCAGCGCTCAAGGAACTCGGCATCGGCACCGGCTTGCACTTTCGGGCTGCTCATCAACATAAGTATTACAGAGAAAGTCTGGTCGGTGATTACGCGACTCTCACAAATACCAACTGGAATTCGGATCGTCTGGTGACTATACCGTTGTTTCCCGACATGACTGACGCCGATGTGGACAGAGTGATTGCTGCGGTATCAGCGGTCACGACGAAGTACGCAGCATGACTGCATTGGCATTGTCGCTCGTTATCCCTGTTTTCAACGAAGAGGAAAACGTCGCCGAGCTTGTTGAGCGCTGCATCGCTGTTTGTAAAGCGACCGGAAAATCCTACGAGATCGTGCTGGTCGATGATGGCAGTAGCGACCGATCACGGGAGCTTTTGTGTGCGTTGGCAACCGACCCCGATAATGCCGTCGTGGCAGTCTTGCTCAATCGAAATTACGGACAGCATCCGGCCGTGCTGGCGGGTCTCGCGCAGTCTCGCGGCGATGTCGTGGTTACGCTTGACGCCGACCTGCAAAATCCTCCGGAAGAGATTCCACGTTTACTCGCCAAGATCGATGAAGGTTGCGACGTCGTCGGAAGTGTTCGCGAAATTCGCCGAGATTCCTGGTTACGGCGCCTGCCGTCCCGGCTGATTAACGCGGTTGTAAGAAAGACTACCGGCGTCGAGATGAACGACTACGGCTGCATGCTGCGCGCGTATCGCCGTAATGTCGTCGACGCCGTGCTTGGCTGCCATGAACGCAGCACTTTCATCCCGATCCTGGCCAATAGTTTCGCGAGCCGGACGGGTGAAGTGAACGTCGCGCACTCCGAGCGGTCGGCAGGCGATTCGAAGTACAACCTGTGGAAACTGATAAACCTGCAGTTCGATCTGCTAACCAGCATGACGGCATTCCCGCTGCGATTGCTGAGCATCGGTGGTGTCCTGATGGCGGCGCTTGGGTTTCTAGCCGGCATTTCAATAGGCATCATGCGAATTGTCTATGGTCCCGAGTGGGCAGCTGAAGGTGTACTTACCGTCTTCGCTGTACTCTTCATCTTTTCCGGTGTTCAACTATTCGGTCTTGGACTGTTAGGGGAATACCTGAGTCGAGTTTACGACGATGTTCGTGCGCGGCCGCGGTACTTCGTCCAGAGCGTCATTAGCAGCGACAAACCAGCATCGAAGCACGACCAATCAAGCGTCGTGCCATTAAGCAATAAAGTTAAGGAACAGGCATGAAAACAGCAATAGTGGCGGCGTACCACAATTTTGGTTGCGTCGGATTGGAGGAACTGGTTGCCGCCGGAATCGATGTCAAGGCTGTTTTTACCTACCCTGACGACGAGGGCGAGACCATTTGGTTTCGATCGGTTGCTCAAACCGCCGCCGAGCTGAATATCCCTGTGTACGCTCCGGATGATATCAATCATCCTATTTGGGTTGATCGAATCCGGCAAATGGCGCCGGATTATTTGTTCTCGTTTTTCTACCGGGATCTAATCGGCGAAGACATTCTCAATATTCCGAAAGATGCCTGCATGAACCTGCATGCGTCACTCCTTCCAAAATTGCGTGGTCGTGCTCCGATAAACTGGGCGTTGGTAAACGGCGAAAGCAAGACGGGCGTGACACTGCATCATATGACGCCCAAGGCAGATGACGGCGATATCGTTTGCCAATCAGCGATAGACATCTCTCATGACGATACGGCAAAGACACTGTACGAACGCCTGGAAAAAGCCGCTCAGGAAATGCTGAGAGAAAACTTGCCAAAAATTATCAATGGCAGTGCGCAGGCCGTTGCACAGAATGAAGCCGAGGCAACGTACGTCGGTCGCAGAACACCCGCCGACGGCGAAATCGACTGGACTGACTCAGCCACCAACATTCGAAATTTAATACGCGCCGTGACGCGACCTTATCCTGGCGCGTTCACGCATCGCGGCAGCACGAAGATCACGTTTTGGAGCGCGGAGCTGGTAGAGAGCAGTCAAACTGTTGATACGCCGGGCACCGTTCTGAGTGTTTCACCTTTAACCATCGCGACGGGGGAGGGCGCGCTTCTAATAAAGGCAGGACAATTATCCGGCGGAGTTTATTCCTCCGGTGAAATGCTCGCCGAGGCATTGGATTTGTGTGCTGGCGCGCGCTTCTCACGCTTGGCCGATCGGCGCGGTCGGAACCCGAGGAACAAGCGGGTCTTGATTCTCGGCGTCAACGGTTTCATCGGCAACGCCTTGACGGAAAAATTGCTTGCTGAAGGTGGCTACGAGATCCATGGAATGGATCTCAACAACGACGCAATCTCGCGATTCCTGGACCATCCGAACTTTTTCTTCCACGAAGGCGACATTAGCATCCAAAGAGAATGGATCGAATATCACGTGAAGAAGTGCGACATCATCCTGCCATTGGTAGCCATAGCCACACCGGCGGAGTACACGCGCAATCCTCTCAAAGTGTTCGAATTGGATTTCGAGGAAAATCTTCGCATCGTTCGCTATTGCGCCAAATACAACAAGCGTGTGATTTTTCCGTCAACCTCCGAGGTGTACGGCATGTGTGACGAGCTGGAGTTCGACGAAGATAAATCGAATCTGGTTCTCGGGCCAATCAGCAAACAGCGATGGATATACTCTTGCAGCAAGCAATTGCTCGATCGGGTTATTTGGGCATACGGTCAGTCGAGGGGATTGCGATTCACCCTTTTCAGGCCATTCAACTGGATCGGGCCGCGGCTGGACTCGCTGGATTCGGCGCGCATAGGCAGCTCGCGTGCGATTACTCAGCTAATCCTCAATCTTGTCGAAGGGACACCGATCCAGCTCATCGATGGCGGCGAACAAAAACGCTGTTTCACCGATGTAGAAGACGGCATTGAAGGACTATTTCGAATCATTGAAAACAAAGACGGGGCCTGTGACGGCAAGATCATAAACCTCGGTAATCCGCTGAACGAAGCCAGCATCCGTGAGCTAGCCGAATTACTCACTCAGGAATTTGAACGCCATCCGCTACGTGATCAGTTTCCAACGCTTGCGGGAATGCAGGAAATCGAAAGCAAACGATACTACGGCGATGGTTACGAGGACGTGCAGCACAGGCGACCCAGTATTGCGAATGCGAAACGCTATCTCGACTGGGAGCCGACCATTCCGGTCGAAGTTTCAGTACGCAAGACGCTCGATTACTTCCTGCGCGATCACGCTGACGGACTCGA
>JALHUQ010000136.1 GCA_022866645.1 Woeseiaceae bacterium
CGTTATGCGCCCGCAAAGCATCAATCACCAAACCGAGTGAACTATCGCCGATTAAAATGACACGCAGTGTGCTGCGGCCCTTATAACGCGCCTCGAACATCTGCTGCAGGGCCTGATATTCGCTCGGGCGCAATTCATGTGCGTTTTCGATAAGCAGGAGGGAGGGATGAAAGATGGCGGTCTGCCGATCCAGAAACACGTTAAGCAATTTCAACTTTTCGTTTTCGTTTAGCCGATCCTGCAGGAAACCGAACTGAGTTAGTACGGCGTTGAGCAGCCCGCCGCTAACAAGATTTTGACAATCGACGGCAGCTACTGCCGTATTCGCAGGCAGCCCTCGAACGAAATTTCGAACGACCGTCGTCTTACCGATCATCGGCGGACCGGCTAATACGCCCGGTCCGGTATCCTGAGAGTAAGTATTGCGCAGAAAATCGAGAGCAGCTCGGTGCGACCGATACGAGACATACGTCAACGGTTTCCCATGCATACGGAATGTGTTCTTGTGCAGCCCTGCAGTTATGAGGTTCATAATTCCAACCCTCTGTATGATCATCGCTCGCGAGGAGCATCGATGGTCTACCAGAGTCGACTCGAGTACTACTGGCCGCGGGGCGGGAATTCGCCTGTTCCGAGGGATAGCTATACTTGTGGGCAGGTCTCGTTAGCAGCGTAATGGTTTAGTATCTTGAATATGAATATTACGACAGCGGAACTTTTTAATAACAGCTATCGGCGCTGTTTGGCGAAGGACGATTTCATGGACAGGTTCTATGACAAATACATAGCCTCCAACGAAATAGTTGCTGAAAAATTTTCCAACGCAGACATGAAAAAACAAAAGGTAATGCTTGAAGCATCGCTGCATTTGTTAATGGCCGTGACGACGATAGCACCCGGAGACGCGATAGCGCACTTTAAGAGAATCGGTGCTGTCCATTCGCGCGAGCAGCATGATATCGCGCCGGAGTTGTACGATCTCTGGTTGACGTGTTTGATTGACGTCGTTAAAGAGTGTGACGAAAATTACGATTCGGACATTGATGCCGCCTGGAGGGAAACGCTGTCAGGCGGCATCAAGATCATGCAATCGATGTATTGACGCGTAGCGACCAGCGGAACCGGCGTCAACTGAGTGTCAGTACAGTCAGTTTGTGCTCCGAAGCCTTGCCGCGGCGCGGGTCGTTCAGCACCTTCATGATTTCAGTGTCCTCCATCAACGTTCGATCCAATTTGCAGCCACGCTGTAGATTTGGGTCGACTATTTTGATGCCGTGGTTACCCAACGATATGATGTCGTTATGTTGTAGCACGTGGCTGGCAACACGTTTAGAGTTCACGAAGACGCCGTTAGTACTATTGAGATCAATAAGCAAGGTTGCCTCGCCCTGTTGGACCAGCATCGCATGGTGTCGACTCATAAAAGAGCTGTTGATACTGATGTCGTTGATATCGGAACGACCGATAAGGAAGCGTGGTTTATCGAGCCTCACCTGCTTCACTGTCTTGCCATTCAGTGTGACAAACAGCATCGGCGTATCTTTTGCCTCTTGCATTCGTAACATCATGAGCCGATCAACGAGGCCAGGATAACCTTCTGACCCGCGAAATATTTCTTTGCTGAGGTGCTGCGGCATGATGTCCTCCGGGGTCTCGCTGCCGGCAGCGCGAAGCTTGGCAAGAATATAGTCCGCAGTCTCGACCTCTGTCATGGGGCCCATGACGCATTTGACAAACTGCTCGTGCGTAATCATAGCCCGGGGATCAGTAGTCACTTTTGGCAAGCAATCACTGATCATGACCACTCGAAGTGCATTTTGGCCATGGCACCGCGTCTTTGCCAGCTGGCACAGACAGTGATACACGATCGTATCCATTTCTTGTGCATTTTCGATAAAGAGCAGTGGAGCGCTGTCGTTCGAGGTGTGTTGAACGAGAAACACTTTCAGGAAGTTCAGTTGTTCGTTCACCGTTGATGAATCGAGTTCAAAGCCGAATTCGGTCAATATCGCGGCGAGGAATGCGCCTGTGTCAAGGTGGCTGCAATCAATAGTCGCGACTGCAGCGGACGCCGGTAGCGCATCGATGAAGTGTTGCACCACCGTCGTTTTGCCACTTAGCGACGGTCCATGCAGTATGTTCAGGCCACGGTCATTCGTATAAACGTCATTCAGAAAGTCGAGCGCGACGTCCCGGGACTGATTTCGTACGAAGGTAAGCGGTTTTCCGTGCAGGCGAAACGCGTGTTTATGTAGCTCCGCAGTATCCATATCCATGGTTCCATCCTAGTAGAGTGTCAGAGACGCGTTCATGCATCGCCTTTGAATTCTGGCTTGGAGTTTGCTGGTTTGCTACTGTGCAGGAGAACAGAACCGCCTCGCAGATCTTGCAGGTATTCGCCTAGCCTAAAGAAGAGGACGGGAGTGTAGCGCTCAGATAATATTCAGGTTTATTGCGTCTGGTATCCGTGTTACATAGAGTTGAAAGTGGTTGAGTCAGGAAGGCTCACACGAGGGACAGCATGCTTGCGCTAATTACCGCCACATTGAACTCCGATACAACCTTACCGAAAGCACTTGTCAGTGTTTGTGACCTCAAGCAGGCTACCAAGCACTTTTTCGTCGACGGTGGCTCGACTGATGACACGCTGAAACAGTTGCGCGCGTATGCCTCCGCATACTCTGGGAAAATAATACTAGAGCAACGTGGACGCGGGCTTTACCAAGCC
>JALHUQ010000137.1 GCA_022866645.1 Woeseiaceae bacterium
CACCGCGTACTGGCAGGATGTTCCCGGCGGCTACCGCGTGGAGGCGCAAATACCGGCCGATATGCTCGGCACCCACCTCGGCGTCATTATCAGCAATACCGCGGATGAAAATGAACGCGCAACGCTTATCAGCAGCTACTCCGGGCGACAGCCGTTGCCACTGGTCCGGCCTTCGGCTGAATTGCGCAGAGCTGCAGAGAATCTGGTGCAGCCCGGTATGCGCATACTCGTTACGGACGCCGCCGGCTGGCGCATCGCCGTGGCCGGTGAATTGTCCGAGTCGACATCCGATCGTTCCTTCGGTGCCGGCTGGTCCGCGCGTATCTATGACCTCCTCGTCGAAGCGGGAGAAGATGCCGTATCGGCGGAGCCGGACCCTTCGGGCCGTGAACAACAGCCCTATGTCAGTGCCGCCCTGGATGGTCGGGAAATGGCGGGCTGGTTTCGAGGGGATGACAACGGTCGGGCGATCGTCGCCGTGGCGGCGCCGATAGCTGAAAATGGCAAGGTTCTCGGTGCGCTGATCGTGCAACAGGACACCGACCGGATATTGAGTCTGACGAATGAAGGTCTCGTACGATTGATCAACGTTACGCTGGTCGCGACACTGCTCGTCGCCGGCGCACTGGTCGGTTACTCGTCCTGGCTGTCACGCCGAATTCAACGCTTGTCGATCGCGGCAGTAACGGCGCTTGAAAACAAAACACTGCACACCGCCCTGCCCAGCGCGCTTGCGTCAGACGAGCTCGGTGATCTGTCGCGAAGTTTTTCATCCGTACTTCAACAACTTGGCGACTACAACACCTATCTTCGAACGCTGGCATCGAAGCTCTCACACGAACTCCGCACACCGCTCGCCATCGTTACATCGTCGCTGGAGAACCTGGAACACGAAGCACAGAGTGAGTCGTCCGCCGGTTACACTGCCCGCGCACGAGAAGGTGCCGATCGTTTGCGTCGTATTCTGAGCGCGATGAGTGAGGCAAGCCGTGTCGAGGAATCGATGGCTCACTTCGATCCCGAATCGTTCGATCTTCGCGAAGTGCTGTTATCGACCATCGAGGCGTATCGCGATGTGTACCCTGAACGCGGTTTCAGTTTTGACTGCACAGTACAATCCGCTCCCGCGACCGGATCACCTGAGTTACTCATACAAATGCTCGACAAGCTCGTCGATAACGCAGTTGGCTTTAGCGCTGTTGGCGACACCATTACCATCGGCCTCGATACGTTGGGGCGGGGTCTGGTATTGACGGTAATGAATCCGGGGCCGCCGTTGCCGGATCGCATGCGCTCGCAATTGTTCGACTCCATGATTTCGATGCGCGATGGCGAAGGTTCGCGACATCTGGGTCTCGGATTGTATGTGGCGAAGCTCATTGCTGAAGGACACGGTGGTAACATCACCGCCGACAACGTCGATGGCGGCGTGCGTTTCGAAGTGCGACTGCCAGGTCAGGGGTTTGAGGCAACTGAATAGTTGCCATCGCAATTTGCACCGGGATTGGCTAGATTTACCTACTCCGCTTAATGCTCGTCCGCTCAGGACCCCATTAGAGATCGACTATGAATATCCGCACTGGTTTTTTCGTCCTGTTGTCGCTTGCAACAGTCGGCTGCACGCAAGATACCGGCAAGCCGGCAACGGCTGAGTATGCGGACACCCTGTTTGTGAATGGCGCGGTGTATACGATGGACACGAACCGCTCGTGGGCCACGGCCGTCGGGGTACGCGACGACAAGATTATCTACGTCGGATTTGACGACGGCGTCGGTGCTCTGCGGGGCCCGGATACGCACGTCGTCGATCTTGCTGGAAAGATGCTGATGCCATCCTTTCAAGACGCCCACGTCCATCCGTTGGGGGCCGGCAACGAGGCCCTGACTGTCAATCTAAATGGTCTCGGTTCGCAGGAAGCTTACGTTGCGGCGGTGAAAGCGTATGCGGATGCCAATCCTGACGAGCCCTGGATATTGGGTGGCGGATGGTCGATGGCCGAGTTCGGCCCAGGCGCCCGCGCCAGCAAGAAACTGCTTGATGCTGTTGTCCCGGATCGCCCGGTGTACCTGTCCTCTCAGGACGGCCATACCGGTTGGGCCAACAGCGCCGCACTTAAAGTGGCAGGGATTGATGAAGACACGCAGGACCCCGTGAGCGGCATTGTGGACCGCGATGCCGTCACCGGTGAAATTATCGGGAGTCTGCAGGAAGGCGCAATGGAGTTGCTGACCGCCCATATTCCGCCGTCCTCGCCGGAGTTCAACCGGGAGAGCATGAAATATTCGATAGATCTCCTGAACAGCTGGGGCATTACCGCGATTAACGATGCCGCAGTCCAGCAACCGGCGCTGGATGCGTACCGTGCATTGGATAAGCGCAATGAGCTTTCGATGCGGGTCGTTGCGTCGCTTTGGTGGGAAAGAACATTGGGCCTGGAGCAAATTGACGAACTCAAGCGCCTTCGGGATGAGTACTCCAGCGGCAACGTTAATGCCACCGCCGTCAAGATCATGCAAGACGGTGTAATGGAGAACTATACGGCCGTGATGTCGGAGCCCTATTACGTCGATGGCAACCCGACTGGCATTCCGATGCTCGAGCCGGAGTTCTTGAAAGAGGCAGTTTCGGCTTTGGATGCGGAAGGGTTTCAAGTTCACTTCCATGCCATCGGCGATGCGGCGATTACGCAGTGCCTCGATGCCGTCGCTGCCGCGATCGAAGCTAACGGCAATTCACATCGCCGACATCACATCGCGCATCTGCAGGAGATACACCCGAACGACCTGGCGAGGTTTCGCGAGCTCGATGTAATCGCCAACTTTCAGCCCTTATGGGCGTATGCGGACAGCTACGTCACCGACCTGACCATTCCATTTATCGGCGAGGAACGCGCAAACTGGATGTACACCATCCGCTCGGTCGTGAACGCGGGCGGCATGATCGCATTCGGTAGCGACTGGTCGGTATCAACAGCGAATCCGTTCCCGCAAATTGAAACCGCGGTGACGCGAACTGACGCCGATGGCGATGACGAACCGTTTATGCCACAAGAGACCATCGATCTGCCGACAGCACTCGCAGCGTTCACAATTAACTCGGCTTACGTTAACGGTATTGAAAAGGAAAGTGGATCGATCGAAGTCGGCAAGCTGGCGGACTTGATCGTTCTGGATCGAAATCTGTTCAGCATTCCGGCAAAGCAGATCTCGGAAACCAAGGTGCTGTTGACCCTGCTCGGCGGTCGGCCGGTGCACGGAGAGATTCAGGCACTTGCCATGCAATGATCGCTATGTGACTACTGCGTCGTTGCTAATAGAGCGCGCTGGGCCTACAGTCACTGCCGCTAACCCCCTTGGAGAATGGCTTGTCAGACGCTACGCTGGACCGAATTGAGCAGGAATTGCAATTGATAAATATCAATATGGCCGAAGCGAACGACATCGCCATGCTAGCATGCTATTCGGCGATGCCCGCCGACCTTGATACTGACAGCAGGAAAGCACTGCGCGCGCTGCGCGACAAAATGATGCTACGGGCGAGAGCTCGCGCTAACCTCTAGGTTCAATTCGTCGATTCGAGGTAACGAACCATTCCCGCTGCAGCTTCACGTCCTTCATGCACTGCGGTGACAACGAGATCGGATCCCCTAACCATGTCTCCGCCCGCGAAAACTTTCGGGTTCGTCGTCTGATACGGAAAGTTGCCCAACGCGGCCACTCGAACGCGGCCGCTCGGCAGGGTCTCGATGGTATGTTGGTCAAACCACGACGGCGGGTCCGGTCGAAACCCGAAAGCGATGATAACCGCATCGGCTGGCAGCACTTCCTCCGTCCCGGCAATGGGTTCCGGTCGGCGACGGCCATCCGAGCCCGCAGCACCGAGTTGAGTTTGCACGACCCGGACCCCTGCTACCGTGCCGTTGCCGATGATCTCCAGCGGTTGCCGGTTGAACAGGAACTGCACATTTTCTTCCTTGCTGTTTGCCACTTCACGACGTGACCCAGGCATGTTTTTTTCATCACGCCGGTACGCGCAACTGACGCTTGCGGCGCCTTGCCGGATAGCGGTGCGATTGCAATCCATTCCCGTATCACCACCGCCGAGG
>JALHUQ010000138.1 GCA_022866645.1 Woeseiaceae bacterium
GGTACTTCCATTTCCTACGAGAACGAAAAGCGTCCCGGCGAAATTGATATCACGCTTAACTCGCTGGATGACCCATGCAGCCCAAAACTTCGCGCACATATTTGGACTGAAGATAAACAGCCCTGTCTGGCTATTAATGACAATCTACCGGCCTATGAAAAGAACATCGGCTAGTCCAGCTCCGGCGGGCCGACGTATCAGTTATTATTTATCATATAATTCAATCGCTTACCTTTGTCGGCGCTCGCAAACACTCCCGTCATCATTGTTGCATCCGCAACAACGCCACCGTACGCTGGTTTCAGGTTAGCTTAATCGTTAGGCTGCATATAAGGGTTCTCACAAGCCGGAGGAACAATGAGCAACAGCGAAATTCGAAATTTACTGGCCCAATTGCACGACGAAATTAAGAAGTCAGAAATGGATGCGGAAACGCGGACCCTGGTTCGACAATTGGATTCCGATATACATGCGTTACTGGACTCAAATAGGGCTGAGCCCGAGACTGCATCCGTCCTGAAGCGAGCTCAAGAGCTTGAGGCAAACTTCGAATCGGAGCACCCAACAACGGTGCGCATTTTGAGCGAAGTTATTGAGACGCTTTCCCGGATGGGAATTTGAATGAAAAACGGGGCCCGCAGGCCCCGTCTGACGTACCGCTGTATTGAGTACAATTATCTTTTCATTGCTTCAAAGAATTGCGCGTTAGTCTTCGTATCCTGCAACTTGCTGAGCAGGAATTCGATCGCGGCGAGCTCGTCCATCGGGTGCAGAACTTTCCGCAGTACCCACATCTTCTGCAACTCGTCCGCTGCCGTGAGCAGCTCTTCTTTTCGTGTACCGGATCGATTGATGTTAATCGCCGGAAACACGCGCTTTTCAGAAATACGTCGATCCAGATGGATCTCCATATTTCCCGTGCCCTTGAATTCCTCGTAAATCACTTCGTCCATTTTTGAACCGGTGTCAACGAGCGCCGTGGCGAGAATTGTCAGGCTACCACCCTCCTCGATATTTCTCGCAGCACCAAAGAAACGCTTCGGACGATGCAAGGCATTCGCATCAACGCCGCCGGTCAGGACTTTGCCTGATGACGGAACTACGGTGTTGTAAGCGCGCGCCAAACGAGTAATTGAATCAAGGAGAATGACAACGTCGCGTTTGTGTTCGACCAGGCGTTTTGCCTTCTCGATCACCATGTCGGCAACCTGTACGTGACGGCTGGCGGGCTCATCGAATGTAGATGAAACCACCTCACCGCGCACGGTACGCGTCATTTCTGTGACCTCTTCTGGCCGCTCATCGATGAGCAGTACCATCAGTTCGACTTCCGGATTGTTGGCGACGATCGCTGACGCAATATTCTGCAACAGCATCGTCTTACCGGCTTTCGGCGGTGACACGATCAATCCACGTTGACCTTTACCTATAGGCGCGACCATATCGATGATTCGGGCTGTGAGGTCTTCCGTGCTGCCATTGCCTTGCTCAAGCGTCAAACGGTCTGTCGGGAACAACGGCGTCAGATTCTCAAACAGAACCTTGTTGCGTGTGCTTTCGGGAGCGTCGTGATTGATTTGGCCGACTTTCAGCAACGCGAAGTATCGCTCGCCTTCCTTCGGCGGACGAATCAGCCCTGAAACCGTGTCGCCGGTGCGCAAGTTAAAGCGTCGTATCTGGCTCGGACTAACGTATATATCGTCGGGGCCTGCAAGGTACGAACTGTCTGACGAGCGCAGAAAACCGAATCCATCCTGCAAGATCTCGAGAACGCCGTCCCCGTAAATATCCTCTCCGAGATTGGCGTGCGCCTTAAGTATCAGGAATATCATGTCCTGTTTGCGGGAGCGCGCAAGATTCTCGACGCCCAAGGCCTCGCCAAGCTCTACCAATGCCGCCGCCGGACGAGTCTTTAGCTCTGTCAGGTTCATGACATTTTTGCTTGCCTCAAGCTGCTCGGGCGGAATGATCTCCAGGCAATCGCCATCATCCGGATATTCACTGGACGTCGTTGTTGGACGACGACGACGACGACGGTTCGGATTACCCTTGCCCTTGTTGCCGGAACGATTGGCTCGCGCAATTGTTGGTGGTGGTGCGTCTGTATTACTCAAGAATTCTCTCTCAGATATTAGTGTCGATGAACTCTGCCAATTGTGACTTGGACATAGCACCGAGTTTTTGTGCCTGAACGGCACCGTCTTTGAATAGGATCAAAGTAGGAATGCTGCGGATGCCGAACTTTTGTGCCGTGTTCGGATTCTCATCCACATTTAGTTTTACGATCGCGAGTTTGTCCGCGTATTCATCTGCTGCTTCGTCGAGCAGCGGTGCAATCATCTTGCACGGTCCGCACCATTCGGCCCAGAAGTCGATTAGAACAGGTTTTTCGTTTTTAGTGACGTCGGCATCAAAACTGCCGTCCGTGGTGTGCACAATCTTATCGCTCACCGGCTGTGTCCTCCATGTTGAAGTCATTTGGTTAAAGTGGTTTTTTGCCCGTGGTCAGCCCCCTGACATACGAACATTGATAAAACGGATGACGCTGCCTCAACTATCAGGCACTATGTCGCAGCTTTGTTGCCGACTATTTCCGGCTTCTTTCTGGGTCGTATGGAAAGCGAAACTGGCGGGTGCGACGGTTATCTCGTCGAATTGAGGCCAATTTGACCGCTTCGCGAGCCAATTTGCAAGCTTTTAACACACATTTTCCGGTTCTGATCTTATGTCTGAAAACCATCTGAGTGACCTCAGATTCGACTCCTTGCAGCTGCACGAGAGCATACAGGCTGGCATCCGCGATGCTGGTTTCGAGTTTTGTACACCCATACAAGCAAGCACTCTCCCGATAGCGCTTCGGCCGAGTGATGTCGCCGGTCAGGCGCAGACGGGTACAGGCAAAACTGCAGCATTCCTGGTCGCCGCTTTTCAGCGCCTGTTGACCAATCAGCCGGAGACCGACGGAACACGGCAGCCGCGCGTATTCGTGTTGGCGCCAACTCGCGAGCTCGCCGTTCAGATCGCCAAGGACGCTGAACTGCTTGGCAAGCACACCGGACTGATCGTCGGGCTTGCCTATGGCGGCACCGACTATGAGAAGCAGCGAAACACGATTGCCAACGGTGTTGACCTGCTGATAGGAACGCCTGGACGTATCATTGATTACTTCAAGCAAGGTGTATTCAAGCTCGATCAGGTGCAAGTGGCCATACTTGATGAAGCGGATCGAATGTTCGATCTCGGATTCATCAAAGACATTCGTTACCTGCTGCGTAAGTTGCCGAGCCCTGAGAAACGGCTGAACATGTTGTTCTCGGCAACTTTGTCGCAACGTGTCATGGAGCTCGCGTATGAGCACATGAACGAACCCGAGCTGATCCTTATCGAGCCCGACAAAGTCACGGCTGATCGTGTTCGGCAAGCCATCTATTACCCCGCGAACGAAGACAAAATGCCGTTACTTGTGGGTCTGATCCGTGAAATCGGCGAAGTTCGCATCATGATATTCGTCAACATGAAGCGCGAGGCGGAAAGGGTTCAGAACTACCTCGAAGCCAATGGCATTCATGCCGCGGCGATTTCAGGCGATGTGCCGCAGAACAAACGACTGCGGATGCTGATGGATTTCCAGAAGGGTGACCTGCCGGTACTGATTGGTACCGACGTCGCGTCACGCGGGCTGCATATTCCGGACGTCGAGTACGTCATCAATTATGACTTGCCTCAAGATGCCGAAGACTATGTACATCGCATCGGTCGTACCGCGCGCGCAGGCGCATCGGGCAATGCCTTGAGCATGGCCTGCGAAACCTACGCAGTGGCATTGCCGGACATTGAAAAATTCATCGGCCACAAAATTCCGTTCGCCAATTATGACCCGGACACCTTGCCGAAATTGATCAAACCGAAGCATCGGCCACGCAAAACCCCACAGCATCGTGGCTCGAAATCAGGCAGTGGCAGGTCGGGCGGCGCACGCTCGCAAGGACGGCGTCCACAGCGCTAATCGAGCAGTTCCGCGACGCGTTGCACGCATCGAAATTCGGTTGTTGGCCTTATTGCCTCTGTCGTGTCCGGTTGCGTCACCGTAACCAGCCTCTCAATGCCGTACTCCTGGGCGCTGCGCAAAACTGACAGGCTATCGTCGACGAACAGTGTCGTATCGAGGTCGAAGCCGACATCTTCCTGCAGGGCACACCAGAAATTCTGGCTTTCCTTCGCATAACCGTAGTCGTGTGAGCTGTACAGCCCATCGAAGTAGTCGCCCAGACCCGTCATCGCGTCTTTGAGTGCCAGCGTATCGCGATGCGCATTGGTTACCAGAAGCACGCGAACGTCCTGCTCGTGAACCCGCCGCAGGAACTCCAGCGCGCCCGGCAAATAGCCGATCCGATGACTGACGTCGTAGTGCAGTTGCACGACATCCATGTCGAGACGATCGCTCCAGTGATCCAGGCAGTACCACTCAAGACCGCCCTGTACCGCCGCGTATTTCGCAATCAGAAGTTCGCGTGCCTCCTCGAACGGCATATTGTTTTCCACGGCGTAACGTCGCGGCACAAGTTCCTTCCAGATGTAATTATCGAACGCCAGATCGAGCAGCGTGCCGTCCATGTCGAGCATTAAGGTCGTGGAATCTCGCAAAGCGGATTGTGGATCCAGATTCATTGCTATACTGCGCGCCCCGAAAGTTTCTTTATGGTGTGGAATGAAGTCCCTGATCGATCCCGTCGTCGCGCTTGCGATCGAAGCCGGCCAGGCCATACTCGAAGTCTACTCGTCCGATTTTGAGGTGCAAAGCAAAGACGACGAGTCACCGCTCACGCAGGCCGATCTCGCGTCTCACCATTGCATCGTCGCGGGCCTTCAGGCACTGACTCCGGGTATGCCGATCATCTCTGAAGAATCCGGCCTGCCCGGCTTCGACATACGCGGCAAGTGGGAACGTTACTGGCTTATCGATCCTCTGGATGGCACCAAAGAATTCGTCAATCGCAATGGTGAGTTTACGGTCAATATCGCATTAATCGACCATCAAAAACCGGTGTTCGGCGTTGTCCATGTGCCCGTACAGAGGACGACCTATCTCGGTTGCGAGGGATACGGTGCAGAACGAAGAGATGCTGGCGGTAGCGCGACAAGAATTGCAGTATCCGCAACGAGTTCGAGTCCTGTGCGAGTTGTCGGCAGCCGTTCGCACCGAGGTGCCAGCCTCGACGCCTACCTCGAGAATTTAGGCGAATGCGACATGATTCCCATGGGAAGCTCCTTGAAATTCTGCGTGATTGCCGAAGGCGGCGCTGATGTTTATCCGCGACTCGGTCCCACCTCAGAGTGGGACACAGCCGCTGCCCAGGCTGTGGTCGAACAAGCCGGTGGCAGCGTCGTCACGCTCGATGGCAAAGCCATGAAATATAATACGAAATCGGATATGTTGAACCCCCACTTTTTTGTTATCGGGGCGGCTGACAGAGACTGGTTGTCACTGCTGCCTGACAACGAGTAGCATTGCAAAATGTCCGACAAAGTCGATACTGAATCGTTTAAAGAGCTCGACAGACTGCGCGAGCTGCGCGTCAGTCACAGAGACCTCGACTATCTCATCGATCGACTGCAGCACGACCCCATGGTCGATCAACTGCGCATCCGAAGACTCAAAAAACGTCGGCTACTCCTGAAGGACATGATCACGAATCTGGAAAGCGAAATGATTCCGGATCTGGATGCCTGATACGCATAGTAAATAATCTCGCGGCTACAGTTTCGCTCTATTGAGCCGCAGCGCATTGGCAATCACTGACACCGAACTAAAACTCATCGCCGCCGCCGCAATCATCGGACTCAGCAAAATTCCGAAAGCCGGATACAGTATTCCCGCGGCGACAGGCACGCCAACCGAGTTGTAGACGAAAGCAAAAAACAGGTTTTGCCGGATATTTTTCATCGTCGCTCGCGACAACCGTCGCGCGCGCAGGATGCCGAGTAGATCCCCTTTTACGAGCGTGACACCGGCGCTCTCCATTGCGACATCAGTTCCCGTCCCCATCGCGATACCGACGTGGGCCTGCGCGAGCGCGGGCGCGTCGTTGATGCCATCGCCAGCCATACCAACGATGCGACCAGCGTCCTGCAGTGCCTTAACAGTGTCCGCCTTTTGCTCCGGCAGCACGCCAGCGACCACCTCGTCCAGGCCGAGTTTTTTAGCCACGGCGCGTGCGGTAGTTTCGCTGTCGCCTGTCAGCATGACGATACGTACGCCTTCTCGGCGAAGGGCATCGATCGCTGCCGACGCGCTTGCCTTCACGGGGTCTGCAACGCTCACAAGACCCACGGCCCTTTCGTCTACTGCAACAAACATGACGGTCTGTCCTTCGGCGCGCAATTCCTCGGCTCGCGCTATCAGGCGGCCAACATCTATGTCGACAGATTCAAGCATCGCCTGATTGCCTAGCACCACGCGCTTGCCATCAACAAGCCCGGCGACACCTTTTCCCGTAAAAGATTCGAATCGTTCTACCCGTCCGAGTCTGAGACCTTGCTCGGTCGCACCGTCGACAATTGCTGTCGCCAGTGGATGCTCGCTGCCCTTTTCCAGCGTCGCGGCCAGCCGCAATAATTCCCCGCGATCAAAATCATCGATCGTTTCAAGCTCGGCCAAGCTGGGTTTGCCTTCCGTCAACGTGCCGGTCTTGTCGACCACAAGTGTGTCGATCTGGCGCATGACTTCGATGGCCCCGGCATCCTTGAACAAAACGCCGAGGGTGGCACCTCTCCCTGTCGCCATCATGATCGACATCGGCGTCGCGAGACCCAGCGCACAGGGACAGGCAATAATGAGCACAGCGACCGAATTAATGAGCGCGTAAGCCAAAGCGGGAGACGGCCCCATAGCGGCCCAAACAACGAAAGTGACAACTGCCGAAAGGATGACTATCGGTACGAAATAACCTGCGACCTGATCGGCCAGTTTCTGAATCGGTGCCCGGCTGCGCTGCGCAGCGGCAACCATCTGGACGATTTTTGCCAGCAGTGTGTCCGCCCCCACGCGTTGAGCTTCAATGACAATTCCACCGGTGCCATTGATCGTCGCGCCGATAACTTTGTCTCCTGCGGCCTTTTCGACGGCGATGGGCTCACCGCTAATCATGGATTCATCGACAGAACTCGCACCTTCAACAACCACACCATCGACCGGCATCTTTTCGCCAGGCCTTACACGCAAGCGGTCGCCGACCCGCACCTCATCGAGCGGCACATCGCTTTCACTCCCGTCAGACGCGATGCGGCGAGCTGTACTGGGCGCAAGACCGAGCAATGCACGGATGGCGGCGCCCGTTCGATGCCGCGCCCTCAATTCCAGCACCTGGCCCAGCAACACCAGGGCGATAATGACGGATGCTGCCTCAAAATAGACCGCTACCTCGCCGTGTGCATCCTGGAAAGAGGCCGGGAAGATCGTCGGTGCGAGCGTCGCGACGACGCTGTAAACGAAGGCAACTCCCGTACCCAGTGCGATCAATGTGAACATGTTGAGATGGCGAGTCACGAGCGACTGCCAGCCACGAACGAAGAACGGCCAACCGCCCCACAATACGACCGGCGTTGCCAACGCGAATTCAAGCCAGGTCAGACCGCGCGGAGTCGCAAATCGATCGAATGACAATCCGAGCATGCCTCCCATCTCCAGAAACAGGATGGGAAGCGCAAGTGACGCGCTGATCCAGAGACGACGAGTCATCGCCTTGAGTTCCGGATTGTCCCCGTCGTCCAGCGTTGCCATCACGGGCTCGAGCGCCATTCCACAGATGGGACAGTTACCGGGCCCGTCTTGAACTATTTCGGGATGCATCGGGCACGTATAGGAACTGGCACCCTCGACCGCCACCGGCGTTTGCGGAAGATCACTGTGCAGATAGTTTGCAGGATCTGTCTTGAATTTCGTCAGGCAGCCCGCCGAACAAAAATGGTAGGTATCGCCATCGTGTTCATGGTGGTGTGTGGACGGCAATTTGACCGTCATGCCGCACACAGGATCTAACGATGTTTCGAAACGCTCTACACTGTCGGTATTGTTCATATTATTCACACGTCCCTGATTAAATTCCTCTCGCGCCAAAACAAGAATAGCGCGGGAATGACGACTAATGTCAGGATGGTGGCGCTGACCATGCCGCCGACCATTGGCGCTGCAATGCGCCGCATCACCTCCGACCCTGTTCCACCACCGAGCATAATCGGCAATAAACCGGCGATGATTGCCGCCACCGTCATTATGATCGGTCGAACCCGCAGTACAGCGCCGTCAATGACAGCCTGCTCGATATCAGCGCGGGTCAGCGCGCGACCTTCAGACTCCGCGCTAGCTGTCTGTTGCCGAATCGCCTGATTGAGATAGACCAGCATGACGACTCCGATCTCAACGGCAACACCGGCAAGTGCAATAAAGCCGACTCCGACCGCGACCGACAGATCGTAGTCCAGCAAATACAACAGCCAAATTCCGCCGACCAGAGCCATCGGCAATGTGCCGATAATAATTGCGACTTCGGCAAAACTACGGAAATTGAGAAACAGCAGCAGGATGATAATCGCGAGCGTCACGGGCCCGACAATCGACAGCCGTTCTTTTGCCCGCACCATGTACTCGTATTGGCCGGACCAGGAAAGCGAATAACCAGCAGGTAACTCGACGGATTCCGCGACCACTCGTTGCGCCTCGGCGACGTAGGAACCCAGATCGCGACCGGCAATATCGACGTAGGTCCAGCCGTTCAATCGCGCATTTTCGCTTTTGATCGCAGGTGGCCCATCGACCACCTTCACGTCCGCGACATCTGCTAATGCGATTCGGGCACCGTTAGGCGTCACGATCGGCAACAAC
>JALHUQ010000139.1 GCA_022866645.1 Woeseiaceae bacterium
CTCGCAGGCAGTGCGGCGAGCAGGTGGTTTTGCTGCGGATCGTGCGGGGAGGTCATGAAAGTACACCAGACTTGAGGGCTCTTGGGACGTTGAGTAGCTACTATACTCCGAAATCGCCATCTTGTGTTCGGTAGCGTACCGTCGCGCGATCGGAAAGTGGGTAGTGTGACGCACTAGTGAGTAGGTTTGACTCGCGAAAATCGCAGTCGGCCGCTCACACAAGAGGAGAAAGATCATGCTTTACACCATTGCGGTAATACTTCTGGTTCTTTGGGCTCTCGGTTTGGTTACCTCCTTCACGGCAGGAGGCTTCATCCACGCCCTGCTCGTTATCGCGGTGATCCTGGTCATCTATGCAGTAATCAGCGGCCGAAAGGTCGTTTGAAATACGCGTTGCGTAACCCCAAAGTCGCCGGGCCCGGCGGCACCAAAATAACGACTATTCGATCCGACTGACCGTGAGTAATGGCTGGCCATATACCCCCAGCAGGCTAATCCATGAATAAATTAAAAAAACTCTGGAGCGATTTGCAGTCGAGCTTTTGGTTTATGCCTTCCCTGATCGTCATGGGCAGTATTGTATTCGCGGCAGCGTTGATCGAAGCAGACTCTTCCGGGAGCAACCAATGGCTGAGCCGCTGGCCACGCCTGTTTGGTGCCGGGGCGGAAGGCGCGCGCCAGATGTTGTCTACGCTTGCAGGTTCCATGATGTCCGTTATGGGTATCACGTTCTCCATGACCCTGCTGGCGCTGGCGTTGGTTTCGGGCCAATACACCTCGCGCATTCTGCGCAACTTCATGAGCAGTCGCGGTACGCAGGTCACGCTGGGGACCTTCGCCGGTATTTTCGTCTATTGCCTGATCGTGTTGCGTACCATTCGGGGGGGCGACACGGATTTTGTGCCGAGCCTGGCGGTGTTTGTCGCGTTCTTTATGGCGCTCGGCGGCGTAGGCGTCCTCATTTTCTTCATTCATCACATCGCCTCGTCGATCCAGGCTTCCAGCATCATCGCCTCGATTGCTCATGAAACAATCGCGGTCATTGATCGGCAGTTTCCGGAAAAGCCAGATCAGGTTCCCGATGAAGATGAAGGACGGAACCAGGTGCTTGAGCCACAGGATGAGAGGACCTGGTACGCTGTGTCGGCAGCCGCGAGCGGCTACATACAGAGCGTGGATAATGACGCCCTGTTTTGCTTGGCCCGGGACAGGAAGACCATCGTGCGGATGGAACGCGGCATCGGCGCGTTCGTTGTGCAGAATACCGCTTTGGCCTCGCTCGCCCTGACGTTTCCACCTGATCAAGAGATGATTGCTGCCTTGAATGGGGCTTACAGCATCAGCCGCCGTCGCACCATTGATCAGGACCCCGCTTTCGGCATTAGGCAGATCGTCGATATCGCCTTGAAGGCACTTTCGCCCGGTGTCAATGACACCTCGACGGCCGTGATGTGCGTAGATTATCTAACAGCGATTCTCACTCGGCTGACCGTTCGGCAATTCCCGCTACGGCACCGCTATGAGGGCGAAGTGTTACGCTTGATCACCATAGCCCCGACCTTTGAAGGTCTGCTGGCCGAGGCGTTCGACCAGATCCGGTGTAGTGCCGAAGGCAACACCGCCATCATGGCGACTATGATCGGCGCCATCGATACCATTGCCAGTCTGACGGTCAGCCCGTGCCACCGACGAGCACTCGGCGAACAGGTGCAATGGATTGCCGAGCTGGCCGATCGCACCATCGAATCCACGCATGATCGCGTGCGGATCGAAAGGCGGCTGATGCAGGTACGCGAAGCGCTCGAAGCCGGACCTGCGTTTTGTCCAGGGAAAGGGGCATAGGCTTGTGCAACGGAGCCAGGAAATGGAAACCCATTTACCGTTATGAGCAATCCTCTCAATACGGTGAAAAACCTCAATGCGACCACTACCGATAGGAGAATCGTAGATGAACACCACTCTTAAGATGGCGTCGTGTCGATAATCAACAGATCGCGAACCAGGATTGTTCTGCTGTCCGTGATTGGTGTCGGATTGCTGGCAGTGTTCGGCTTCAGCGCATGCGCGTGGCGGCCTGCGATCGACCCGATATCGCTACCCGCAGCCGGTTCATTTAGTGACGGCCTTGTGCAGCGTGGTCGTGAACTTGCCGGTGTCGGCAATTGCATGACCTGCCATAGCATCGAGGGCGCGCCCGCGTATGCTGGCGGTTACCCGATGCAGACCGGTTTCGGCATTGTGTACAGCACCAACATTACGCCTGACCGTAATAGCGGCATTGGTCAATGGTCGGAGGAAGCCTTCGCACGAGCCATGCGAGAGGGTGTACGTCGCGACGGTAAGCATCTGTTTCCGGTCTTCCCGTACACTCATTTTCGATTGCTAACCGACTCGGATATGAAGGCGCTGTACGCCTATTTTATGACCCGAGAACCGGCAACCGCCGACATTCCCGACAACACCTTGTCATTTCCATTCAAAGTTAGAGCTTTGCAAGCCGGCTGGAAATTGTTGTTTTTTGAAAACCACGACTTTCAATCGACGACCGCGAAGAGCGAGTTGTGGAATCATGGTGCCTACCTCAGCGAAGGCCTTGGGCATTGTGGCGCTTGCCATACACCGCGCAACGCATTAGGAGCAGAACGCGACGATGCTGCCTACCACGGTGCCATCGTTAATAGTTGGTACGCGCCAGCGCTTAACAGCAACAATGCAGCGCCCCTGGTCTGGACCGAAAATGAGCTGTTCGTGTATCTGCGCTACGGCGTCAGTGACCTGCACGGTGTCGCTGCAGGATCAATGTCCGACGTGGTGCATCGGGGTCTAGTGGATCTTTCCGGCGACGATATCCGGGCAATAGCCGTCTACTTTGCCGATCTCGGTGGCGCCGGTGAGATCAGCAATGCGGACGTTGTCACAGCTATGAAGGTCACGCAGGCTGACCCAGGCGGCGCGCACGTCGCCGGCGCGGAATTATACGAATCGGCATGCGCGTCCTGTCATTTCAATACGCTTGGCAGTCCATCGGCCCTACGACCCGAGCTATCCCTAAATAGCGCGCTGTATGCACCGGAGCCCGACAACTTTTTGCGACTTGTGCTGCAAGGCGTTTCACGAAAAGACGGACACCCGGCGTTATTCATGCACGGCTACGCGTCATCGCTTAGCGACGCCAATATTGCTGAGATTGCACAGTACTTAAGGGCGCGGCACGTGGTCCATCCCGACCGGGCCGACAACAACAACTGGCAAAACATTGAGGAACGTGTCGGGCAAATTCGGCACGAGATGGAGGTTTCAGAATGACGTCATTTTCACTGAACGGTAAGGCGGTGGAGACTAAATCCGCGGCTGACACGCCGTTACTCTGGGTGATTCGCGACGAACTCGGTTTCACCGGTACTAAATTTGGCTGCGGCATTGGTATGTGCGGTGCCTGCACCGTGCACCTTGACGGACGCGCGATTCGTTCATGTATCACCCCCGTAGCCAGCATCGCCGGCGGACTGGTGACGACCATTGAGGGTCTCGATGCCGACGGTGCACACCCGTTGCAACGCGCCTGGATTCAGTCCCAGGTCCCGCAGTGCGGCTACTGTCAGTCCGGGCAGATTATGCAAGCCGCCACGCTGTTACAGGACTTCCCCGATCCAAGCGACGAGGAAATCACTGCGGTAATGACTGGCAACCTGTGTCGCTGCATGACGTACGTGCGCATTCGAAAGGCGATCAAAATGGCAGCTCGCGATATGCGCTCGACGGAGCCAAAGCATGAATAAGTTCAGTCATTGGCAGCATCGTCCCGAAATCGCAAGTGTGATTTCACGTCGCGGCTTTCTGATCGGCGCGACCGGAGCAGGCATTACGTTTGGCTTCCTCTCACTAAGTTATGCCGATGATGAGCCTGGTCAGGTAGCCGCCGAAGGGCGTTTCGAACCCACAATTTGGTACGACATTGATGAAGATGGTGTGGTGACCGTCAATATCGCCGAGGCCGAGATGGGCCAGCACGTAGGTACTGCGCTCGCGAGGATCGTCGCGGATGAACTGGAGGCCAACTGGAATGACGTGCGCTTGCATTACGTCGACAGCGATCCCAAGTGGGGCCTAATGGTAACCGGCGGAAGTTGGTCGGTGTGGCAGAACTTCATCCCTTTGTCCCGAGCAGGCGCCGCCGGTCGCATCGCGCTGATTCAAGCGGGCGCACAGCAATTGGGCGTCGATCCTTCCGATTGCCATGCTCGCGATGGAGCTGTTTATGCGGGCACGAAATCGGTGAGCTACGGCGACATTGTTCGTGGTGGCGGGCTCAGTAGAACATGGTCGGCAGATGAACTCGAAGCCATACCGTTAAAGTCAGCCGATCAACGACGCCTTGTTGGCCAGGCGGCCTCGGCATTGGACGTGCCGTCGAAAACGAATGGCGCCGCTATCTACGGTATCGATGCCAAGATCGACGGCATGGTGTTTGCGCGGCCATTGATTCCGCCAACGCGCTACGGCTCAGAGGTCAACACTATTGATGACACGGCGGCGCGCGAGATACCGGGCTACCTGCGTAGCATAGCGCTACAAGATCCCTCTGGCACCGTGCCGGGCTGGGTGGTGGTGTTGGCAGAGACGTACCCAGCGGCGATTCGGGCGGCGGACCGCATTATCGTTGATTGGACGCCAGGAAAAACCTCGGCCGTAACCGAAGACGACATTCTGGAAGTCGGGCGACAACAGGTCAGCTCGCAAAACGGTGGCGCGATGGTCGTGAACGACGCTGGCGTCGACGATGCGTTCGCCGTTGCCAGCAACGTACTGGAAGCTGTCTATACCACCTCTACAGTGCTGCATTTTCAGCTGGAACCAGTAAACGCAGTGGCTTACCAGGCAGACAATGGCCGTTGGGAAATTCATACCGGTAACCAGTGGCAATCACTGATTCTGCCAGTCCTGGCTACAGCGCTCGATGTGCCCGAGAACAACATCGTCATGCGCAGCTATCTCATTGGCGGTGGTTTCGGTCGGCGGCTCAACGGTGACTACGCCGTTCCGGCAGCTCTCGCGGCAAAGGCGGCAGGGCGCCCGGTCAAGCTGGTCTGGACACGAGAGGACGATGCTCGCTTTGATTCGGTACGTTCGCCGTCGGTGCAGCGTATGCGGATGGCGTTCAATAGCGATGGTGAAGTCAGCAGCATGCAGCACCACGCGTCGGCAGGATGGCCGACCCAGGTGATGGTGCCAGGATTCATGCCGCCGGGCCTGAACGGCGAGGTCTACGATCCGTTTGCGATACAAGGTGCTGACAATTGGTATTCGCTGGGGCCGCAGCGACTCCGCACGCTGTCGAA
>JALHUQ010000140.1 GCA_022866645.1 Woeseiaceae bacterium
CGAGGTTTTCGATGATATCTACAACATTCTCAAGTACATGAACCTGGCGCTGGGCATCTTCGCGTTCGTTGCATTGTCACTGGCATTGATCGGTCTGTTCGGACTTGCCGCATTCATGGCAACACAGCGAACCAAAGAGATCGGTGTACGCAAAGTGTTGGGCGCAAGCTCGACGCAAATCGCACGCCTTCTGGTGTGGCAGTTCTCGACTCCGGTATTTTGGGCATTGATAATTGCGCTGCCCGCCGCCTATTTTGCGTCACAGATCTACCTGAATTTCTTCGCTGACCAAATCCAGTCGCTGATTCCGATCCTGCTTGTCGCCGGACTCATCGCGGTGTTGCTGGCCTGGGGAACGATTGCCGGACACGCCATTCGCATCGCACGATCGAACCCGATACTGGCACTTCGATACGAATAGACTGTGGACTCCGCTAATTAGTTCGGCTGCGGCACTACGGTGAATGTCGCAGATCGCACCTTGCCAACGAAAACGATCAGGATTCGAGCGCTTCTCATCGGCTACTCCAAAACTGTTTTAATCACGCACTAACGAAAACTCGGCAACAGCCCGCTAATTCCGGAACCAACAATCACCAGCGAAAAAGACACCAGATCCAGACGCGGGAAAGGACCACCGCCAAAACCGTACATCGCGAGCAACGCCACACCAAGACATATCATGACCGCCCCGGCGACCTGCCGTGCCGGCGCGGGTATTGGCGCGTCGGCAGGCCGTCCGCGTCTCTCAAGTGGTGACAGTACGAGAGCTACTGGCAGTAACAGCACGAACAAAATAGCGATCCAGACCGGCCGTGACAACCACCAGTCAAGGGTCCCGGGTTCGATACCCAGGCCGAGTCCACCGGCCAGGTAAAGCAACGCAGCAAAAATCACCATGACAGTGATGTGCCAGAGGTAAACCGTCATGATCATGCTGTTGATCAATACCGTCGCGGTCCAGAGACGCAACCCGCTTAGAGCACGGCGCATGGGTACTTCGAGCGCCAAAAGCAGACCGAATTGAAATATGCCCAGCGCAAGCAGTGTGATTTTGGGTGGTAATGTATTGCTCAATCCCGGATCGGGAGAACCGACCATGGCGAGCGGGTAAGGACCATAAGATGTCAGCGACCAGAGCACGACGAAACCCACCGCAGAAAACAGCAAGCGCTTCGCAACGTGTCCCAGGCGATCATCGCGCCACGCGAATCCGAGGTGATGAACGGCGAGCCAGACCCATAAGTAATTCGTCCATCCGAGCCAACGCATATCGGCCGCGAAGAATGCCGTATCGGTTATTGCCGCACCCGCCACGAAAACCAGAAACGACGTGAATCCGAATCGTTGCCAGAATTTGTAGGCGAGCGGCGCCAGTATGACCACGACAATGTAGATCGAGAGAAACCAGGTCGGGATCAATGCGGCTTGGGACACGAATTGAATGACCTTGGGCCGCGCGCCGAAGAGTGTCATCGCAACGGCGATAACGGCCCAGGCGACCAGTAGCACGAGTAATGGGGCTACCAGGCGATTGAGGCGTGCTGACAACCAACCGCCATATCCGACTCCTTTGCGTTTTGCGCTCTCCAGGGAAACGGCGTTGGAGTAGCCACCGACGATAAAGAAAATCGGCATAACCTGAAAAAGCCAGGTCATCCAATGCAGCTGAGGTCTGCCTGCAAGCAGGTGGCCTGCGTTCATTTCGCCGTCGACGACGTAAGCCGTCGCGATCATCCAATGCCCGATAATGACGACGAGTATCGATATCGATCGAAGAAAATCGACATAGCGATTTCTCTCTGCTGGCGTCTGTGCCGCCATTTTGCTCGCCTGAGACCAGATCTGCATGAACGCTCCCTCGGGTTGAGAAATAGAGTACCAGGTCTCAAAATTGAAAAACTCTTGACCGACCTGATTAAATATGAGGCAAATGTCTCACAATGAGCTCTTGCCCGGGCGCATAATTGGTGCTCACTAAATTGGATTGACGACAATGTGGCTGCCGACCCCAATCTATGAACGCGTTCCGCAGTTCTGGTTCATCATAGGCCTGCTTTTCATAGCAGGCGGCCTCTATCTTGGTGTCGATATTCCGATTTGGTTCATTTATATAATACTCGGATTCCTCTGCTGTACCTTCGGCCTCGTTGTTGCCGTTCTTCGAATGAAACATCGACGTGCTGAATCGGAGAGTAGCAATCCGGAAGCCGCGAGCCAATAAATAAGTCCCCATCATTCCGCCAACTGGAAGTATATTGGTCGGCAATGAGCAACTACCTCCGACTTTGCACGATTCTGTTCATACTGATTCCAGCCACTGGAATCAGAGCGCAGACAATTGCTGAGTGGATCGACGAAAACTGCGGCGACTGCAATGCACGGATGCAAACACAAACTGGCGTCTACGTGCTCGAAAAAGGCGAAGAGGCTCTCATCGGCCGCGCGTGGCTGACGCAGCACGCTAGCGCTTCCATCGACGTTCAGTACTTTATCTGGAGCACCGATAACATCGGTATTCTCGCCGCGGAACAATTGCTGAGTGCGGCTGAGCGCGGCGTAACGGTTCGGGTTCTGGTCGACGATTTTCTGATCGATGCAGAGGAGCGAACGCTGCTGTTGCTGTCTGCACATCCGAACGTACATATTCGAATTTACAATCCCAATGTATCTGTTGGTATCGGCTTCTGGCAGCGCCTGAAAAACGCCGTTACGGGGTTTCGGGCAATCAATCAACGCATGCATGACAAGACCGCAACTTTCGACGGAATTGCCGGGATTACGGGTGGCCGAAACATGGCCGACGAATACTTTGACTACGACCATGAATACAATTTTCGGGATCGCGACGTTCTACTGCTGGGCCGCGCTGTTGTTGACATGCGTGAGAATTTTGAAGAGTTCTGGACAAGTGAGCTTGCCGTTCCTGTTGAGAAAATCCTCGCCGAGGATGCCGCCGCCGTGGCGTCCGCCGACGTACAACAACGTTATCAGGAACTTCATCAATACGCCGATGACCCCACCAATTTCGAACCCCAGGTTCGAGAGGCGATTGAAGGTATTGCAGAGTATTTTCCCGAGCTCCTCAAAGCGATGAGCTGGGAAGACGTCATTTTTCTTAGCGACGTGCCTGGAAAGAATTCAGGTGAATTCGGACTGGGTGGCGGTGGTGAATCGACGAATCAGCTGATTGATGCTGTGAAAAATGCCAGGCAGACTGTTCTGATTCAATCCCCGTACCTGATAATGCCGGACGGCGGAATCGAGCTTTTCCGAGAACTGGCGTCACGAGGTGTCCGAGTGCGGATATCGACCAACTCGCTGGCATCGACCGACAATATCCCGGCGTTCAGCGGCTATCAGGCGCAGCGCAGCGACTTGCTGAGCGCGGGCGTTGAGTTGTACGAATTTATGGACGAACCCAATATTCGCACGCAGCTGATTGACCGCTATCCCCGCATTGCCGAGAACGACCCGATTTTCGCAATACACGCCAAAAGCATGGTAATTGACGGTGAGACGGTATTTATCGGCACCTTCAACCTCGATCCCCGATCAGCCAACCTGAACACCGAAGTCGGCATGCTGGTGAAAAGCCAGGAGCTGGCACGCCAGGTCACTGCAAGCATCGAACGTGACATGCTGCCCGGCAATAGCTGGCAGACTACGGCGGACTTTAATCCGGATTTCGTGGTGGATCGGGGAAAACGCTTCAAATCCTGGTTCAATCGACTGCTGCCCATGGAACCTGTCCTGTAATTTGCCGTAAGTTTTGCTATGCTCCGCGGCCCAAAGTCCGGCCAAAACGCTGAATGTGCGCTGCGGCCCCAACACCCGGTGCATTCCTGTGATTTCTGCTTCAAACCTGTCGATACAATTCGGCGCTAAACCCCTGTTCGAAAATGTCTCTGTGACCTTCGGCAACGGCAATCGCTATGGCTTGATTGGCGCCAACGGCAGTGGCAAATCGACGTTGATGAAGATTCTGGCTGGCCAGCTGGAACCCAGTGTGGGCAACGTTTTTGTGGATCCGAATGCCCGTGTTGGTCAGCTCGCGCAGGACCAGTTCGCCTACGAGGAATATCGAGTCCTTGATGCAGTGATGCTGGGCTACGCAAGATTATGGGAAGTCATGCAGGAACGAGACCGCCTGTATTCGCTGCCCGAAATGAGCGACGAAGAAGGCATGCACGTCGCCCATCTGGAAGTCGAGTTCGCTGAACTCGACGGCTACTCCGCCGAATCGCGCGCGGGTGAGCTGCTTGAGAGCATCGGTATCCCGGTCGAACAACATCAGGGTCCTATGAGCGCGGTCGCGCCGGGCTGGAAGCTCAGAGTACTGCTCGCACAGGCGCTGTTTTCGGACCCGGACGTACTGCTGCTGGATGAGCCGACCAACAACCTCGACATCAATACGATTCGCTGGCTGGAAGGCTATCTGGACGCAAGCAAGGCAACAATGGTCATCATTTCGCATGATCGTCACTTCCTGAACAGTGTCTGCACGCACATGGCGGACCTGGATTACGGCAAGCTGCAAGTGTTCCCGGGCAATTACGATGAGTACATGACCGCCGCGACGCAGGCCCGCGAGCGTACCCATTCAGACAATGCGAAGAAGAAGGTCAAGATGGCGGAGTTGCAGGCCTTCGTCAGTCGCTTCTCTGCGAACGCGTCAAAAGCACGTCAGGCGACATCTCGAGCCAGGCAACTGGAAAAGATTGTGCTTGAGGAC
>JALHUQ010000141.1 GCA_022866645.1 Woeseiaceae bacterium
TAAGTTTGGCTTGATTCTCAGTTGTGCGATCGTTATTTGTGGTGCTGGCGCGTGTTCGGGCGAGCCCCCCGCCGACACAATTTATCGCAATGGCAGCATCTACACGGTCGACGCCAGCAACAGCACACAGGAAGCATTGGCCGTAAGAGACGGCGTCATTGTCTATGTCGGCAACGAGAGCGGAGTGGATAAATTCATCGGTCGCGATACGGAGATCGTCGATCTGTACGGGCGGATGATGATGCCCGGTCTCGTGGATGGCCATATGCACCCGTTGTCGGGTGGCCTCGAATTGGTGAGTTGTAGCCTGAATTATGAAGCGCTGACTGTCGAGCAGTTCAGGAACAGGATCCAGGGTTGTCTCGATCGCAGCCGCGACAAGGAGCCGGACGGCTGGCTGGAAGTCGAGAGCTGGTTCCAGCAGAACATGCTGCCACCGGGTACCGAACTGAGCTTCGTGGACCTCGATGTGCTCGATACCGAGCGCCCAATCCTGGTCCACTCATCGTTTGGACACACGACCCTCGCCAATTCCCGGGCGATGGAGCTTGCGCAGATATCGTCTTCCACGCCGGATCCGGAAACCGGCAAAATCGCTCACGATGCGGACGGATGGCCAAGCGGAATCTTTGAAGATGCCGCGCAAAGTCTGTTCGATGATCTGCTGCCCGAAACGACGGAAGCGGAGCGGCTTGTCGCGGGACTGGCGTCGCTTGAGGAGATGAATGCGCAGGGCATTACTTCGATTCTGGATGCGTCCGCCGAGTTCTACGATGTCAACGTCTACGCTACGCTGCAACAGCAGGGGAAGCTCACTATTCGCACTCACTTTGCTGTACTGGTTGGGGCGGAATCCGGCCAGAGTGCCGATGAGGCCGTAGAGTCTGTCCTGGCGATAGCGCGGGAATTCGACCAGGGACCGATCACACCGCGACCAACGATTACGGTACGCAACGCGAAACTGTTCATGGATGGCGTAATTACTGCGCCCTCTTTCACCGGAGTAATGCTCGAGCCCTACCTGATGAACCAGGGTACGGAATTGGACCCCGACTGGGTCTCCAGCGATAACAAGGGCCCGGCACCATACTTTGCTGCCGACGACCTGAAGGCGTTGCTGCTGAAGTTGGCTGCCGCGGGCATCGATCCGCATATCCACTCCGACGGCGACGGCGCGACCCGCTACGCGCTCGACGGTTTCGAGGCCATGCGCAAACAGTACTCGCCGCAGGACATCCGCGCGGCAATCGCACACGTCGAGATCGTGGATCCCTCAGATTTCGCCCGATTCGCCGAACTCGACGTTATCCCGGTTCCTTCTTTCCAGTGGGGCAAACCTGCGTCGGATACGATCGAAGGCGCCAGGGACTATCTTGGACCGGCACGTTTCAAATACACGCAACCGCAGGGATTCCTGCACGAGGCCGGAGCAAGAATTGCCTATGGCAGCGACTGGCCAGTCGATCCACTCAATGAGTGGTTCGCACTGAAGGTCGGCATCACGAGAACCAACGCTCCGGACGCCGCAGCGCAATACGCGGGACGGCTTGGCGAGGATCCCGGTCTGAGTCGTGAGACTGCGGTTCGTGCGATCACAATCAATTCTTCGTACGAGCTGCACCAGGAGGCCGAGACCGGCTCGCTGGAAGTCGGTAAGTTCGCGGACCTCATCGTGCTGGATCGCAACCTGTTTGAAATTCCAGCGGAAGAAATTGCCGACATCAAAGTACTACTGACCGTGGTCGGTGGAGAGGTGGTGTACCCGGCAGGCGGATTGACTTCGGCCGATTCACTGCCGGAGATAGTGCAATAAACCATCTCAAGTACAACTCAAAGCCGTACAAGACTGAAGATGAAAGCAGAATCTGATCTGCAGTCAGTTGGGCTTGCGACGCGCACGACGGCGATAGAAACCCTACCCTTTTTGATTGGTCTCACTTAAACAGCTCACCAGTTTTTCGTCAGCCCTTCCCGATGACGGCGAAACCACGCAGCGCATCGCCGGTCATGACCATGGCAACCGCAAACCCGATGACCAGGAGCACTACCAACACGATCCAGCGACCCTTCCTGTGCGAGGCAACGAAGGCATGGGAGGACATGGAGTTTGCGAGCGAGAGTGCAAATAGAACGAACAGCGCGAATGCTCCAAACAACGTCGCAAGGACCGCGGCACCCAGGCTGTTTGATCCCCACAGACGAGGGATATCTTCACCGGCAGATACATACATTGCCGTTGAAAAAGCCCAGGCAATAATGTGGACCACGACGATCAGGACGCGATCGCGAAGCACGTGCGTGGCGCCGGTCGTCCTGATCCGCTGCACCAGCCGCTTCCTTGTATAGAAGAAACCGCCAACGACGAGCAGCACGACTACGATCAAGAGCGGTCCGATGAAATTGTTCGGGTCCACATTGCGGAGCCGGCGGACGATGGAGTCTTGCTCCGCTCCCCGCTCCGACAGGGCTCTGGCCACGTCCGGGTAGTCTCTGCTCAAGGCTTCGTGCAAGGCGGTGTTGCCCTCGGCGTTACGTACGTTAATTGCGGCGCCGCCATCCAGCAGTGCCATGACGACCTCCCGATGCCCGCCACCTGCGGCAAAGATCAGGGACGTGTTGGAACCATAACGATCTGTTGCATTCAGGTCCGCTCCGCGCTCCAGCAAAGCCCTGACGATTTCCATCTGCCCGGCGCGCGCCGCATACATCAGGGCGGTACTTCCCTGGAAGTCCGGCGCGTTCACATCCGCGCCTCGCTCCAACAGCAGTTTGACGAGCTCCGGATTCCCTGCTTCAGCCGCACCGGCCAACGCCGAGGATCCCGCATTCACCTCGGCACCCCTGGCGAGGAGAGCGGCAACGACGTCCAGGTGTCCTGCCGCCGCCGTGCGGGCCAAAACGGCGACACCGCCATCGCTTGCAACGTTCACGTCGGCGCCCCGCTCCTGCAGAGCGGTCACCACCTCTAGATGTCCTGCCGCCGCCGCCTCATATAGGGCGGTGATGCCGTAACGATCCTGGGCGTTGACGTCCGCGCCGGCGTCCATGAGCACGGTGACGACATCCAGGTGTCCCGCTTTCGATGCCTCCAGCAAGGCGGTGAGTTCTTGTGACTCTTTGCGCGCGTCCACGTCCGCGCCCCGCTTGATCAGCGCGGTGACCACATCCACATGTCCCATCCTGGCCGCATAAAACAGAGCGGTCGCGCCAAGTCCGTCCTGTGACGGCTCCCGCGCGTCCACGTCCGCTCCTGCTGCCAACAGCGCCTCGACAATGCTCGTTTGCCCGGAACTGGCTGCATAGCTCAGTGTGTTGCCGTCGTTGGCGTTTGCTCCCCCTGCCAGCAAGGCCGTAACGACCTCCAGCCGCCCGGCGTATACCGCATCCCACAGGACTTGGTCGTAGTCCGCATTCACGTCCGCGCCCAGCTTGATCAACGCGGTGACTTCGTCCGCATTCCCTTCGCGTATGGCCTGACGCAGGTCGTAGGCCAGTTCATCCGCCGACTGGGCAGCGGCAATGTGTGGCGCCAGTACGATAGTGATGACGATGGTGACAAGCGCCAGCATCAGGAGGCGACCTCGGGTGAAGCTGCGCCTCGGCCCAATCACGATCCGGGGCACCAGAGTGCTCGCGCTTTCTTGTCTTGTTATGGTCATGGCCGAAATCCTGAGTGTCCCGCACAAAACGATATTTTGGGGTAATGAAATTTCGGCATAGTCTTCGCTGGGTGACGAACAGTAACATGTATTCTTCTTTGCGTAGCGACGCTGGCCGAACGGCGAGGGTCGAGCGGACTGCCGAGAACGTGAACTCGTTCACGAAGAATTAAGTCAAATTGTTTTATATCTGTCTATGTCCAATCGGGTGAATGGACAGGAGGTCGGAACGTATGGCCGCATCGCACGATCGTGTAGTAGCCGTTAGCAGTTTGCGTGATTTCTTCCGTGAATCGATCAACTCTGCGATCGATAACCAACATGTGGAAGTCGATCCGCACACCAGCCACTATGTGGTCAACCTCCTCACGCTCTTTGCGCGCTCCGAAAAATTCTACAACGCAGATGATGAACACTGCGGCGTCCGACCACTGGCATTGATGATGGCCGACGCTGCCGCAGCGGAATCTCGGGAGCGGCGCTCGACTTCATTGCAACGCATAGGCGACGTCGCATTATTCACCGCGGGTTTCTTTGCCGACAGCCTGGCGCATCGGCCAGTGGACATCGACTACTACGTCTCCATGGGAGGTGGTGCTTACGGGTCTTTGTCTGACGAGATCAAAGGCACGACTCGCGGCATGGCGCTGGTTAATGTATTCCGCGAACTGGCAAGAAAGTTTCTATCGCTGGTCGATGTACTGAATGAGGTTCGCGATGGCGCACGGCTATCCGCTGACGTGGACGTGCTTCGCACCTACGAGGTTTGGCGTAAAACCGGCAGCAAGCGAGCGGCAACAATACTCGAACAGAATGGTGTCGTACCAATTTTCGGCGCATCGAAAAAACACTGATGCTGGCCGAGCTGCAAAGCTTCATCGCTGATATTTACGACGCCGATTGCGGCCACCGGTTGCACGACTTTCTAATTACCGACCGCGAGCTCGCGACGAGGCTTGGCCGCAATGCGCTGCCTGGCAATATTGAAGAGACCGTACTTGTCGCTGAAGATGAAGACGGAATTGCAGTGAGCGTATTTCTGGATGAAGCACTGTTGTCGCGGCTCGACAATGCGGATCCAATGAATAAGCTGCGAGCAGATCAACTTCCCGATTTTGTAGTGGTGCTCGAGGGCATTAGTCACTTCAACTATATTGGCTGGTGTGCGGGCCGTGATAAAACCGTGACCCTGCTCGAGCTCGAGCTTCAGGCAGAAATCGACAAGTTCGTAACCACAGCACTGCTGGCGCAGAAGCAGGAGGATTTTTCCTTGCTGCGGAATCTGCACCGCTTGTTGTTTGACGAAATCGCTTATGAGCCAACGCTGACTCGAAAGGAGCGTGAGCGATACGAGCTTGCAAACAGCTATGCCGCGCGATTCTGCAGGCAGCTACTCGATCGCGTGTCGCGCGATAATGGAAATGAGCAGTTACGCGAGTTCTATCGGCTGACCCAAGCGCAGAAAATGAGCTACATCCACACTCTCGCCTGGGAGAGTTGAGTAGGGACCGGGGACGGATAAGAGGAACCCTTTGGCATTCCCCCCTTAAATCGGTAGGCTGGCGTCACCCGATCGGCACGAGGCACCCGTTTGTCCCTATTCAACGAATTGAAGCGTCGTAATGTCTTCCGCGTAGCGGCTGGATACGCCGTCTTGTCGTGGTTGTTGCTGCAGGTCGCTGACGTGTTGAAAGACACCATCGGGCTACCCGATCTGTGGGTCAAAGCGGTGCTGGGAATGCTCGTGATCGGATTGCTGCCCGTGCTGATTTTTTCGTGGATCTATGAGATGACCCCGGAGGGCCTCAAGCGCGAGAAGGAAATTTCGCCCGAGACCTCCATCACCTCGCACACGGCAAAAAAACTCGATATTACGGTCATCGTATTGCTCGTCATCGCCATCGGCGTTTTCGCGATCGACAAATTCACGATGGCGCCGGCGAACGTTGCTGCCCCCGCCCCTTTTGCAGACACAACGCCATCCCTTAACGTCATTCCGGTCGTGGCCGTTTTGCCGCTGCAGGCGCTCTCGACCGACGAAGAGGGCATCTTCCTTGCGTCGGGTCTGCACGACGACTTGCTGACACGGCTGGCACGGCTGCAGGCATTCAAAGTCATCTCGCGTACCTCGGTTATGGAATACGCAGGCACGACCAAGAACCTTCGCGATATCGGTGCAGAACTCGGCGCGAATTTCATCCTCGAGGGTGGGCTGCAGGCGATCGGTGGCAACGTGCGCATTAACGCACAGCTAATCAACGCGCTGACCGACGAACATCTCTGGGCCGAAACGTACAACCGGGCATTGACGACCGCCAACCTGTTCGATGTCCAGGCCGATATCGCAGGCGCGATCGCCGATGCCATGCACACGGCATTGAGCCCCGGGGAGATTGAACAACTCGGCGGCATTCCGACCGATAATCTCAAAGCCTACGAAGCGTTTCTTCGTGGCAAGGATTTCCGCGGGCGCCTGACGATGCCGGCCATTCACGGGTCGATTGCCGCCTATCGCGAAGCCGTCGGGTTGGACCCCGAATTTGGTGAGGCCTGGGCGGATCTCTCGCTGTCACTGATCCGCCAATACTGGGAAGAAGGCGCGGAAGACGGCGCTTCGCCGAACAAGGCGCTGATCGATGAAGCGAAACACGCGCTTACGCGCGCGCAGGAATTCGATCCGGGAACGGCTTCAACACTGCAGGCGGAGGCCTATTACTATTACTACGGTTTTCGCGACTACTCGTCCGCCCTGATCGCACTTGGCAAAGCCGAGGCGGTCGCGCCCAATGATCCCAGGGTGATTTCATTGCGTGGCTACCTGCTGCGTCGCCTTGGTCGATTAAGCGAAGCATCCGACGCATTGCTGCGCGCGATGGAGCTGGACCCGAATTCCGTATCGCTCTACCGGGAAACCAACGACACGCTCGTGGCGGCCGCGCGGTGCGACGAGGCTCATGCATTGATCAAAGACGCCATTCGAAAATATCCGAACGATGAAGGCATCGTTATGGGCTACGGGTCCGTCGCTGCGGTATGTGACAGGGACATGAAGACCGCGATCGACTACGTCCTTCGAATTGATGTCTCCACCTTGCAGCAACTTCAAGCAGTGACAGACATTTTTATGTACAGCCACGATACGGATAAGGCGATCAAAGCGCTGACCGATGCCCGGGATAGCTGGGTGCAACGGCCGACCATCTCCCTGATGATCGACAATTACCTTACCTGGCTGTACCGGGAAACAGGACAACAGGCGATGGCTGAGCAAGCGCTGCAAAGCGCGCGCAAGAATGCGAGGAGCATATCGGACAAGGGCACAACCTCGCTGATGCAGTTAATGATGCTCGCAGCTATCGAGGGCGACACGGAGGCGACCCGACGCTTCGGTGACCTGACAATAGCGGCGATGCCCAACGATGCCTGGCGGTCTACTGAATATCTTCATCGGACCGGCGCCATCTACGTGCTGGCCGGTTTGATGGATGAGGCGTTCTCGACTCTGGAATCGATACCTTACGACCAGAGCTATGACAACCTCTTGCGTCTGGATCTCGACCCGTTTTTGAACGGCCTGCGCAATGATCCACGATTTGAAAAGCTCCGTAGCAAAGCAAGAGCCCAGGTCGACGCAGCACTGGCGGCTACGACGAAATAATCGCCTTCTCAGCGAAAATAACAAGGTCCCTTCCCATGCTTCGATCGCTCGCACTACTAGCAATAACGTCCGCCGCGCTGCTCGTGATGTCCTGCCAACAGCAGCCACCGGCTGAACCTCGTGCATTAGTCGATGCACTGGACAAAATCACCGCTGACGCCCGCAAAGCCAGAATCTCAAACCTCGAGTACGACGCCCTCGTCGATATCGCTACCAGCGAGAAAGAGATCATCGGCGAGGTGAGCATTCACTTCGACTTGTCCGATGCCGCTTCCGATCTAAGCCTCGACTTCACCGGCGGCACCTTGAATTCGGTCATCGTCAATGGCGAACCCATCAGCGCCGCTTACAACGGCTACTTCATCACGCTGCCTGCCGAGCAATTGCAACTCGGAGCCAACACCGTCGAACTCACTTACCGCCACGCGTTTAGTCACGACGGCAATGGCCTGCATCGTTTTGTCGACCCGGAAGATGGCCTGACGTATCTGTACACCTATCTGTGGCCTTACTACGCCAACAGACTCCTGCCATCGTTCGACCAGCCCAGTCTCAAAGCGAACTTCTCGCTGCGCGTACTCGCGCCGGAAAGCTGGAGCGTCTTTTCAACCAGTCCGGGAACCGCTCAGGCGGAGTCGAATGACACCAGGCTGTGGACCTTTACCAGGACGCCGAAGATCTCGACCTACATGTTTTCTCTGCACGCCGGGCCGTACAGGATCTGGAGTGACGATTCCGGCGACGTACCGCTACGACTTATGGCGCGTCAGTCGCTTGCAGAGTATGTCGCCGTTGACGAGTGGTTCGACATCACTCAGAAAGGTTTGAAATTCTACGGCCGCTATTTTGATATTCCCTACCCGTTTGCGAAATTCGATCAATTGATCGTGCCGGAATTCAATATTGGCGGCATGGAGAATGCCGCGGCCATAACCTACACCGAGTCTGTTGTGCAAACTCAGCCCAGTGACCGCGCAGAGCGCGAACGCCGGGCGGGGATCATTCTCCATGAGATGGCGCATATGTGGTTCGGCGACCTCGTGACGCACGACTGGTGGAACGGCATGTGGCTGAACGAAAGCTTTGCCACGCAGATGTCGACTTTGGCGCAGATCGAGACAACGGAGTTCACGGACAAGTGGCACGGCTACTTTACGGAAAGTAAGAAAAAGGCGTACCAGCGCGACAGTCGAGTCACAACGCACCCGATCGAAATGTCTGTCAAGAGCACGGACCAATTTACAGAACTGTTCGATGCGATCACCTACGAAAAAGGTGGCTCCGTACTGAAGCAACTGCAGCACCGGGTCGGCGCGGAAAATTATCGCCGGGGCGTATCGGCCTATCTGAAAGAGAATGCCTACGGCACAACCGAACTCGCCGACTTCATCGGACATCAGAGCAAGAGTGCTGGCATCGATCTCAGTGACTGGTCTGACGCCTGGTTGCTTCAGACCGGCTTCAATACGCTTGCCGTCGAGACTGAGTGCCAGGACGACGTGCTGCGCTCGTTAACGATCGTCCAAACAGCACCGGATGCCAATCCGCGGCTTCGTACGCATGAGGTGGAAGTCGCCTTGTACACGGTCAACGCAGACGGCGGCCTCGTCGTCGCGGCAGCGATCCCGCTTGCCGTTGCAGGCGCGCGCACGTCGCTAGCGATTCAATCGGGGCAAGCCTGCCCGTTGATCGTCAATCCCAACTTCAACGATTGGACCTACGCCAAAATCGCGATCAGTGACGACGACGTCGCCGTGCTTAGCGAATATCTTGGCGACATCGAAGATCCGCTGTCGCGGTCCATGTTTCTGGCCGCCTTGTTCGATAGAGCGATGGCCGGAAACATGCCCATCGCTGCCTATGTTGATAAGGCGCTTCGGCTCGCCGAGTCAGAACAAAACATGCGAGTACTCGAGCAGATAAGCGTATCGCTTATCGAAGCAGTGGACATGGTGCAGCGCTTGCGGCCGGAAACGAACGAGGTGCTGCCTGGCTTGCTGAAACGCATTGAAGGGTTTTCTCTAATGCGCGCGGAGTTCGCCGAAACGCAAGACCTCAAGCGGCTGTGGTTTAACACCTTCCTGAGCGTGGTTTCGAGCGAAGCAGGTCTTGGCACCGCGAGAGCCTTGCTTGATGGCGAGGCGGAGATCGACGGCATCGAGCTCTCGCCGGAGAATCGCTGGCGACTCCTTATTATTATGAGCCGTCACAATGCGGATGATATTGAGGAATTACTAACGGCTGAAATCGAACGGGACTCGTCCGACTTTGGTCAACGCAGCCTGTTGTCCGCACGTGCCGCAGCGCCGAATCTCGTCAACAAAGAGTTCTGGGTTCATGAACTGCAGAATCCGGATTTACTGACCAGTCTCGCGAAGCAACGTGCTGTCATGGCCGAACTATTTCCGGCCACCCAGACCGATTTGCAACTCAAGGTGCTGCAACAGCTTTTGAGCAGCCTGCCGAAAATGAGTCGCGAGGCCGATTCGTATTTCCTGACCAGCTACACCGAAGCGTTGTTAACGCCAATATGCCGACCAGAGAGCAGCGCACTGATGCAGGCCACGCTGGATGAGTTCAGCGAGCAATTGAACCCGACGGCGTTGCGATTTATTCGCGAGGCACAGCAGCGGGATGTGGAGTGTCAGTCACTGCGAGTTCATGCCCTTTCGAGTGCGGCGCAGAATTAAAGGGGTCAGTGTTGGCGAAAACCAATACGTAGTGTCAGTTGCAGCTGCTGCTCAGCCTTTCTTTGCGCCAGGCCGAAGTAGGCCCACGCCGGGCGGTCGCTGAAAATTTCCAGCCACTCTGCTGCAACCGTGAAGTTTGGGCTGATCGCGTAGCGATACGAAAAGGTCGACGCATGACCGTTCTCTGAGTTTTCGTCGAGTGGCGTCTGGTCCTGCTCAGTGATCTCGAACTTATCGTAGCGTGCGGATATGCGATGCCGGTCGAATGACTTGGTCAACAGCAAGAACTGACTCTCGAAACCGACGTCAACCGCATGAATGCCGTTCGTCAGGCGACCCCATACCGTGTATCCGTCCATCCACTGTGCGATCAGGCCGATGTCACCGGGCAGTGTCGCCTTCACGCCAAGTTGATCGAACGCTGTTTCCCAGGCGAACTGACCGTCTTCGTAACCGAAAGGATCAGTACGATTATCGTAATGTGTGGCGCGCAGGAGAAACCGATTGCTGATGCTCCACTCGCCGTCGATGTAGTAGCCATAGGTATCGTCGATCTCGAGGATCGGCGTGATGTAGGGGTCTTGATCCTCGAACCACATACCCGGTTGAATCATTGGTATGGGCGGCAATGGCACCTCGTCACCCAGCCGGGATTGCCGGTCGTGTACTGACCAGCCTTTCCATGCAATGAGGCCGCCAGCGGTATCGTTGTTATAGAACATCGAGGCGTGTAGCGAGAACGTGTGCATTCCACCGAGGGCCGCTGGCTTGCGTGAGACGGAAAACTCGGCGCCATAGGCCCTTAGCTCTTCACCGACCCAGGTATTGATAGCGGACGGGTTAAGCGTATACGGA
>JALHUQ010000142.1 GCA_022866645.1 Woeseiaceae bacterium
AGGTTTCTTGCGACTTTAGCTGCAATTGTCCGACTGCACACATCTCATTTGCAGAAGTCATATTACATTGTTACCATGTTACCATGTTACCTGCTTGCCAATTTGAGGCGCATTATGGCAACGACAGCAGTAGTGCGAACACAAACCGGTGTTCGAATTGAGTCCTCTCTCCTCAAAGTCCTAAAAGGTCTTGCTGAGTACACCAATCTTACGCTCGGCGATCTTCTGGAGGGAATCGTTTTGCACGCCTTTGAAGGCAAAGCCCCCTTCTCCCCGGCGACCCTCGACATCATTCTGCAGCTCAAGGCCGTCTACGGATGCGAGCTGACGGCAGCCGACAGCCATCAGCTGGTGGAGAGTAACTAGAACAATCCTTCGATACGCCCTTGTTCGTTCACACGAATAAAATTTGCCGCCGGAACGCGTGGCAGTCCCGGCATGGTCATGATGTCGCCACAGACAACCACGACAAACTCCGCACCTGCAGCAAGACGGACCTCACGAATGGGAACCACATGACCTGACGGAGCGCCCAACAAATTGGGGTCCGTTGAGAAACTGTATTGCGTTTTCGCCATGCAGATCGGGTATTTCGCGAACCCCTCTCGTTCAAACTTCGCAAACTGAGCGCGTACTTTCTTGTCCGCAATAATGTCATCGGCGCCGTAAATCTCGCGCGCGATCGTCGTGGCTTTATCCCACAACGACATGTCATCGTCATACAAAGTGCGAAATTGTGCGGCGCCGCTGTTGCACAGCTCGACTACGTGTTCCGCGAGCTCGGTGGTTCCTCGACCCCCATCGGCCCAGTGCGTGCATTTGATCGCCTTGACGTGATACTTCATACAAAACTCTTCGACCACTTTGACTTCGGCGTCGGTGTCAGCCGTGAAATGATTGATCGCTACAGCAACAGGCACTCCGAATTTTCCGAGGTTTCTGATGTGTCGTTCAAGATTCCTGCAACCGTTTTTGAGCGCAGCAACGTTTTCGGTTGCCAGGTTTTCCCTGGCGACGCCGCCCTGCATTTTTAGCGCCCTGATGGTTGCAACGAGTACAACCGCGTCCGGTGACAGGCCCGCTTTGCGGCACTTGATATTAAAGAATTTCTCTGCGCCGAGATCGGCGCCAAAACCCGCTTCAGTAACGACATAGTCGGCAAGTTTTAAGGCGGTCCTGGTGGCAACAACTGAGTTACAGCCGTGCGCGATATTGGCAAAGGGTCCGCCATGCATAAACGCCGGATTGTTTTCCATGGTCTGCACGAGATTCGGCTGAAACGCATCCTGCAGCAGTGCCGTCATCGCGCCATGTGCATTCAATTCGCGCACCGTGACCGGCTCGTCCTTGCGCGTGTAGCCAAGAACAATATTGCCCAGACGGTTTTCGAGGTCCTTTAAGTCTGTGGCGAGGCAGAAGATCGCCATGACTTCTGACGCCACCGTAATATCGAATCCGGCTTCGCGAACGACACCATTATGGTAGCCGCCGAGCCCGGAGGTCACCGTGCGCAGCGCGCGGTCATTCATATCGACGACGCGACGCCAGGTCACTCGGCGCGGGTCGATATTCAGCTCGTTTTCCCAATGCATGTGATTGTCGATCAGCGCAGCAAGCAAGTTGTTCGCGGCGCCAATCGCGTGGAAATCGCCGGTGAAGTGCAGATTGATATCCGTCATTGGCACGACCTGAGCATAGCCGCCACCCGCTGCACCGCCTTTCATGCCAAAGCACGGACCGAGGCTGGGCTCGCGCAAACAAATCACCGCGTTCTTGCCGATGAGATTCAACCCATCGCCCAAACCAACCGTTGTGGTCGTCTTGCCTTCGCCCGCAGGCGTCGGTGAAACGGCAGTCACAAGAATCAGTTTGCCGTCTTTAGCCTTGCCTTTGGATTTGATGAAGTCGGCGCTGATCTTGGCCTTGTCATGGCCATACGGAATCAACGCGTCGGCCGGAATGCCGAGCTTCTCGGCGATTTCCTGAATTGGACGGACATCGGCCGCCTGTGCAATTTCGATATCACTTTTTACTGCCACGACGCATCCTTTAGATTTTCCAACAAGAATTCGCCGCAGATTCTATCGCAAACCCGATCCTACGGCGCGTCTACGATTTGATGAATTGTTCCACCGAAGTGCACTACGTACAGCTCACGGTCGGTGCTCTGCCCAAAACTGACGATCTGGAGACCGGTTTCATCAAAGATCACCGGTGCCGTTCCGGGCGAACTGTTCTCCGGGACACCAAAGAGGCGTCCCGACCCAAAATCACCAAACAGGTACCAGCCTCCGAGATCGGCTATTGCTGACCCTCGATAGACGTAACCTCCGGTAATCGAGCTGCCCAATCCATGGTTGTACTCCGATATTGGCTCGATGAAATTCGTCGCGCAGCCGCTGGTCGGGTTGAAACAATGGGCTCCTTCGCGGACATTCCAGCCATAATTGCCACCCGCGGTGATGACATCGATCTCTTCCCACGAACCCTGACCGACATCTCCCACCCATAGTTTTCCACTACTGCCGTCGAAACTGAAACGCCAGGGATTGCGCAGGCCCCAGGCGTAAATTTCGGGGCAAGGTGTCATTCCCGCTCCCCCCGCACACATCACGTTCGCCTCGTACGGATTGCCAGCGGGAATGGCATAGGGCAAGCCGCCCGCAACGTCGACGCGTACGATAGTGCCCATCAGGGTATTCGTATTCTGCCCGTTGCCGTATTGATCATTGGCGCCGCCGCCGTCACCGAATCCGATGTACAGAAAATTATCCGCTCCGAAGGCAAGGTCTCCGCCGTTGTGATTGGTGGCTGGCTGGTCCATCGTCAATATGACTTCCTCCGTAGCAGCATTGAGGGTTAGTCCGTTATCGATGCTACGGAATCGCGAAACATACGATACAAGCGGCGTACCGCTTCGGGTGTAGGAAACGAATACTTCCGGGGTCGATGGAAAATTCGGATGGAACGCGAGGCCGAACAAACCGCCCTCACCGGCGCTATTGGCCAAACCGCTGATGTCGAAATTCTCGCATTTCTTCGACACGTGTCACAAACCTGTCGATGAAATCGACTTATACTCCGAACCTGTCGAAAAATTGCTCAGAAATCGACATGTCCTGAAAACAGGTCGATTTTGTCGACACGTTTGGGTGATATGTCGATAATTTCGCTTTTTATCGACACGTTCATATCAGGTGTCGATCGGATCGACATCGCCGCCCTCGAATTAAAGAGACCTTAAGTGACTGATTTTAATCCAGAAGTACCCTACAAC
>JALHUQ010000143.1 GCA_022866645.1 Woeseiaceae bacterium
CGCATCATCAACGAGATTGATGGTATATCGCGCGTCACTTACGACATTAGTGGCAAGCCACCGGCGACCATTGAGTGGGAATGATGGACTCCGGCTGGACCCAGCAAGACGTTGATGCGATGAGAGCCGCACTGGCAGCGGCAGAAACGGCCGCCAATGAGGGAGAGATTCCGGTCGGGGCAGTTGTTGTTGCAGGCGATGAAATAATCGCGACCGGTCGCAACAGTTCCATCGCCGCGCGCGATCCCAGTGCGCATGCCGAAATCGTCGCGTTGCGGGAGGCCGGTGCCAGGACCGGCAATTACCGATTATCCGATGCGACCCTGTATGTGACTTTGGAACCCTGCGTCATGTGCACGGGCGCGATGGTTCAGGCGCGGGTCAAGCGTGTGGTCTTCGGTGCCTACGACAGGAAAGCGGGTGCACTGGGCAGCGTAGAAGATTTGACAGACTCCAAAGCATTCAATCATCGTTTCGAAGTGAATGGCGGTTTGCTTGCTGACGAATGTGCTGGCCTGCTGCAAGAGTTTTTCGAAGCGCGACGCTAGGCGTCGGGAAGCGCAGCAGCAGTGGTGAAATCAATTTCGGGCGCTATCTCAACTTCTTCTTTTTCGGTCAACCACTTCAGGATGTTGTAATAGGCGCGGATATTGTTGACGTACATGACCGGTTCCCAACCTCTTGCATAACCGTACGGAACCTTGGAGTACCACTTTCGTTGTGACAGCAATGGCAGCGCCTTGCTCAAATCCACCCAGGTATCCGGGTCTCCGCCTTCCCATTCGACGAGTGTCCGCGCATCTTTGATGTGATTGAACCCGACGTTGTAGGCCGCCAGCGCCATCCAGGTGCGGTCAGGCTCGGCGACGGTATCGGCAACCCGTTCCGTTTGCCTCGCGAAATAGCGAGCGCCGCCAAGAATACTGTTTTGCGGATCGAGGCGGTCGTCCACATCAAGATATTCGGCAGTATCCATGGTCAACATCATGATGCCGCGGACTCCGGTCGGAGAAACGGCCTGTGAGCGCCAGTGCGATTCCTGATAGCCGATGGCCGCCAATAATCGCCAGTCGACACCCCATTCCTCGCCGGCTTCTTCAAACATCGTCCGGTAGTGAGGCAGACGGTTTTCAAAATGGCGAATAAAATTGCGAGCACCGACGTAATCAAATTTCTTTGTGAATCCAAAGTAGCGATCGTTGACTTGCGCCAACAGGCCGGCACGATCTGCCCGAATCAGGAAATCATCGGCCCGCGCGAGCAGCGTATCGGCCGAACCTTTCGGAAACCCCCAGGCAACCGGATCGCCGACATCCAGATCGAGCGCAACTCGCAAATCGGGATAGAAATGACGCTGAATATTGAAGTCGGGGCTATCGGCAACCGTAAAGTCGATTTCGCCCATGGCAACTTTCGTCATCAAGTCAGCAACCTCGATATCGGCGTTCTCTACCCACTGCAGCGCAGGATACGACTCCTGAATCGATGCCAAAAGGTTGACATGACTGCTACCAGCCATCACTTCGATGGAGCGGTTGACAATGTCGTCTAACGATGTCGGTTTGCCGGTGCCGAGTTTGTAGATCAGATGGACATCAACCGATTTATAAGGATGGCCGAAATTCAAATACTCGCGCCGGGTATCCGTAATAGAGAGTCCGGCAGCGGCCATGTCCGCTTCACCGGATATTAATTTGGGCAGGATTTCAGAAACACTGCCGACGGGCTCGATGACCAGTGCGACGCCCAGTTCATCCGCGAATGCCTGTACGAGATCGAATTCCGGACCGGAAGGACCGTCCGGACCTTTCGTGTAAGCCGTTGGGCTGTCACGGGTAACCACACGGAGCTCACCCCTTTCGAGCACCTGATCCAACAGCGGTGGCGGGCTCGAGCA
>JALHUQ010000015.1 GCA_022866645.1 Woeseiaceae bacterium
GGAGTACGCTTGTGACAATGATCCATTCTTTGATCTCGCAACCGTCGTTGAGCACCACGAACTAACTGACACACAGGTAACACAGCTGTTGAATGCCTATTTGGGCGGCGATGGCGAGCGTTGGCGCGAGCATCTGGAGAAGCAACGTAAACTTTATCTGGCGCTGCTGTGTTTGTGGATGGCTTCGAGACCGAACAGCGATCCTGCGGAACTCGAACGTGTCGCAGTGCGGCTGGCTACCAGCTATTTCTGAGTTCCCTCAGTTTAAGAAAAACCGTGCGTGCGTCTGGATTATCACCAATTTCCGGAAAATCCTCCGTCAGCTTCGCCACTACCGACGGATACTGTAGCCTGAAAAAGGTATTGATCTCTTTCTCCTGGCCCAAAGTAGTTACCAGCGCATGCGCTGGGTCCTGGTCCTTGTACTGTTGCAGCAGGGTTGCCGCTGCCTGATTGTCAGGTTCCCGATCCAGAGTGAAGGCGAGGTTGTTGAGCAGATAGTCATGACCCGGATACAACAACGTGTTGTCGCCGAGGACCTCGAGTTGTCGCTCAAAGGTTTCGAATAGCTCTGCGGGATGACCGCCGTTATGGCAATTGCCTGCGCCTGCGTTGAACAAAGTGTCGCCACTAAATAGCGCCGGCTGCTCCGTTTTCGACAACAGACAAATATGAGTCATGGTATGTCCGGGCGTGTCGAGGCACTCAAGCTCCACAGTCTTGCCGACCCGGATGATATCGCCGGCGCCGACACCAAGATCCATGTTCGGGATACTGCCGCCGGCGTTCTTGTGTGCAATCACTGTTGCGCCCGTCGCATGGACGAGCGCTTTGTTACCGCCCGTGTGATCGCCGTGTTCATGTGTGTTGAGAATCTGCGTAATTGTCCAGCCACGATCTGCCGCGACGGCTAGACACTTCTTGTAGTCGAGCGGATCGATTGCGAGCGCATCTCCCGTCTCGGGGCAGGCGATCAGGTAATTGAAATTGCGGTAGGCATTGCCCGTCCAGACCTGCTCAACGATCATTCCGACGCTACCGCATCAATGACGAGCTTCCCGCCAACCCAGGTCTGCAACACTTTGATGTCATCGATCTCCGAGGCAGGAATTTCAAAGTAATCGCGATCGATCACGATAAAGTCCGCCCACTTTCCCGGCTCAAGGCTGCCGAGCCGATCTTCCTGGTTCGCGGCATAGGCTGCCGCCAGCGTAAATGAATGCAGCGCCTCAGCGCGGGTTAGCGCCTGATCGGCATACCAGCCACCCTCGGGTTCACCATCTCGCCCCTGCCGGGTAACCGCGGCATATAGCCCGTGGAAGGGGTTGGAAAGTTCCACTGGAAAGTCGGAGCCGTTGGCCAGCACCGCTCCGGAGTCCAGCAATCGTCGCCAGGCATAGCCGCCGAGGATGCGTTCCGGACCGATCCGATCCTCGGCCATATTCTTGTCGCTGGTCGCGTGCGTCGCTTGCATCGAGGCGATGACACCCAACTCAGCAAATCGCGGGATATCCTGCAATGCAACGATCTGCGAGTGTTCAATCCGATTCCGCAGCGGCGACGGTTTTCCACCCTGAGCTTTTTCAAAAGAATTCAGCGCCAGTCGATTGCCCAGATCGCCGATGGCATGAATGCCGACCTGAAAGCCCATACCGTTCGCTTTGGCGACTTGCTCGTCCAGCTCCTGCTGCGTCCAGAAAGGCAAGCCACGATTTTCGACATCATCGCTGTAGGGATCGATCATGGCAGCGCCACGACTGCCCAGTGCGCCGTCGGCATAAAGTTTGACGGACGCGATGTCGAGATGGTCGTTGCCGTATCTGCGTATCGGCTTGCCGATCGCGTCGAGAACCTCACCTGCGCCACCGATCATCGCGTAAATGCGCATGTCCAGAAGCTCGTTGTCTGCCATCGAGAGATAAACTTCGGCGTTCATCAGATCGACGCCTGCATCATGGACGCTGGTAATTCCCTCGGAAAGCAGCGTGAGAACTGCCGATTGAAGGGCTTCCTGCATCTCGTTCTTATTCGCGGCCGGTATATGGGCCTCCACCAAATCCATGGCCCTGTCGACAAAAACACCGCTTGCGTGGCCATTCTCGTCGCGAATGATTTTGCCGCCGACCGGGTCGGCCGTGTCGTCATCGATGCCCGCGAGCTCCATAGCAGCGCTGTTAGCCCAGGCAGCGTGACCGTCAATGCGGTTCAGCCAGACAGGACGGTCGCCAACAACAGCATCAATCTGCGATGCCTTAGGAAATTCCTGAATCGGCCAAAGAACCTGGTTCCAGCCGCGTCCGAGTATCCATCGCGCGCCGGGCTTTGCGGCCGCATAGGCGGCGATCATTGCTACGGCAGTCTCGACATCCGCGGTTCCCGTCAGGTCCAGATTCGCCTTCAGCTGGCCAAGGCTGTAAACGTGGCCATGTGCGTCTATCAGTCCAGGCAGCACCGTTCTCGCTTGCCCATCGCGCAACTTTGCGTCCGGGTAGGCGGCAAGTAACGGGTCATCGCCCGTTGCGATAACCCTGCCGGCGTCGTCGAAAATCAAAACAGAAAACTGAAGGATTCCCCCATTTGTCGACGTGTAGCCTTTGATGTTGTGCAAGGCCGTATCGGCGTGAGCGACGGTAGTCGACAACGCGACAAGAAGTGCCGCCGCGATTGATACGTGTTTTATTCTGGTCATTGGATTACCTTATCAGGCGAGATTCGCGCCAAAAGCAGCACAGATATGAGACTAGCAAGCTTTCAAACAGGTGACCAACAGTCCTATGGCGTGGTCGACGGAGACAGGCTCAGAGAGCCCGATGACGCCTTTCGATCGCAATATCCGGACCTGCGGGCCGCAATAGCAGCCGGCAAGCTGGCAGAGCTTGCGGCCGGCGCATCAGGCGCGTCACATGCTATCGATTCAGCGCGCTTTCTTCCGCCAATACCGAACCCCGACAAGATTATTTGCGTTGGCGTAAATTATCGACCGCACATCGAAGAAATGGGGCGTGAAGTACCCGACTACCCGGTCGTGTTTGCGCGGTTTTCCGGCAGTCAGACCGGTCACGGTCGGGCAGTGATTCGGCCGACGGTGTCGGAACAGTTCGATTTTGAGGGCGAACTGGCCGTCGTGATCGGCAAAAGGGCTCGCCATATCGCCAGGGCCGACGCACTGAACTACGTTGCTGGCTATTGCTGTTTTATGGATGGCTCCGTTCGTGACTGGCAAAGGCACACCC
>JALHUQ010000144.1 GCA_022866645.1 Woeseiaceae bacterium
GCCGCTAAATCTCGGATCTCGTCACGCCGGCATACCGTGCACTGTTCAAGAAGACGATGACCAAGCGACTCGCTGGCGAGGACGCGCCGCAGCGCATCGAGATACAACTGATTAACGGCAATCAGACGGGGCTCTGGGTTGAAGCGCAGAGTTCGAACATAGAGTATCGCGGGCAAAGAGCGATTCTGACCGTCGCGCGAGACGTCAGTCATCGCAAAAGCCTCGAAGTGTCGTTGTCGCGTAGCAAGCGACAGGCTCAGTACACGCTCGAATCCATTTCGGAGGGCGTGATTACGACGGACAACGATGGTCGCATCGACTACATGAATCTCGCGGCTGAAACACTGATCGGCACCAGCCGGGATGACGCGGCCGGACATCACGTTGGCGCATGGTTTACGTTGGTCGACGATGCCGATCGCCGACCCTTGGGTGATCCCGTCGAACGCTGTCTCGCAATGCGCCGCCGCGTCAATATGGGCCGCCGTGCTGTCATGGTGAGCGCCGATGGTGAGCGGGAACATTCAGTGGAGATCACGGCGTCGCCGGTGAAAGGACCAAGAAATAGTATTTCCGGAACGGTTGTTGTCTTCCACGACGTCAGTGAACTGCGTGGGCTGACGCAAAAGATGTCCTACCAGGCTACGCACGATCCTCTGACTGGCCTCGTCAACCGTCGCGAGTTTGAGCGACGCCTCGATGAGGCGATGGACTCAGCGCATGCCGAGGAAGCTGTTCATATGCTGTTCTATATGGACCTTGATCGCTTCAAGGCGGTCAACGACACCTGCGGTCACCTGGCCGGCGATAACATGCTGAGAGAGGTGGCCACGCTGATAAAGCACGAAGTCCGCGACTCCGATTTTGTAGGCCGCCTTGGTGGCGACGAATTCGGTTCCCTGCTGATAGGCTGTCCCATCGAGAAAGCGCGCCAGATCGCGACGGATATTTGCAACGCGGTATCGGGCTACCGTTTCGTTTGGAAGGACAAGATCTTCAACATCGGCGTGTCGATCGGCCTGGTCGAAATCAGTCACGCCAGCGGAACCCTGCAAGATGTCATGAGCGCAGCCGACTCGGCTTGTTACATGGCCAAACAGATGGGGCGCGGGCAGGTACACATTTATTCCGCGCGCGATGAGGCCGTCGCCAGAGAGCGCGGTGATATTCAATGGCTGCGGCAACTGCAGACGGCTTTGCACGAGGATGGTTTTGAGCTGGCCGTGCAACCAATTATCGCTATGACAGGTAAAGCGGATTCCGGGCCTGCCGTGGAAGTCCTGATTCGTCTTGCGGACGCCAGAGGACAGTCGGCCGATTCTGCCGAGTTCCTGCGCTCCGCCGAGCGTTATCAAATGATGCCGCAGATCGATCGCTGGGTGATCAACTCAAGCCTCGCCGCTATCGCGAGCGGTCAGATCAAGTTATCGGCGCAGCGCAGCTGCGCGATCAATCTGTCCAGTCAGACGCTCGGCGACGAGGCGTTTCTTGGATTTGTGGTTGAGTCGCTGGATCGATCGGGTGTTGCGCCATCGGCCATTTGCTTCGAGGTTACGGAGGCCGCGATTCTTTCAAACGTGCAACATGCACAGCGCTTTATCGAAGTGCTGCACGGGATTGGATGCGAGTTCTCGCTCGACGATTTCGGCAGCGGAATGGGCTCCTTCTCAAGTCTCAAGCACTTGCCGATCGACTATCTCAAGATCGATGGCACTTATACACGCAACCTGCAGAGTGATCTCGTCAACCAGGAAATGGTTTCGGCGATGATCAAGCTGGCGCGTACGATGCAGTTTCGCGTTGTGGCCGAACAAGTGGAGCATCAGGAAGATTTCGACTGGCTCCGCAATATCGGCGTCGATTTCGTGCAGGGGTATTTCATTGAGGCGCCGTCGAGATTGGGCACAACAGCGACAACGGGTAACTACCGGAGCCTCAATCCGAGTTAGTTGAGATGATTGCACGCGCCGTCAATACGACTGTGCTGTACCAAAAAAATAACCGTCGCACTCCCGGAGCTAACGCCTATTTGATGGCGGATGTTGTCTTGATATACGCTGTATGAGTTAACAGGTGAGTATGTTACCGGTTCGGGCCGTTCGGGATCGACCACAATATCTTTGGAGAAACAGGCCATGCGCAGAAGATTCGCTCTAACAATTCTGGTCACAGTGACAATCGTTCCATCAATCGCCCTCGCTCAGGATGCCCTATCAATTCTCCAGACAATGCAACAGAAACAGCTGGAGCGGTGGAACGGCGTTAACGATTATGTTGTTGATCAGGCGCTGATGGGTAATTCAACCCAGATGTATTTTCAGCGGACCGAGGTCACCGACAATAATGGTGACGCACAGACGCTGTTCCTGCCAATCTCTTCGAATCAGCGAAAAACAGGCAGCTGCACAACTGGCGCGGTTCAGATGACGCCGGAAGCCTGGGAAGCCTATGCGCAAAGTTCAGAAATGCTCGGCGCTGGCTTGGGTGAAGAGATCGAATCAGGTCTTGAGGACGCAGGTTTGCCACGCGGTCTACTTGCTGCAACCGGTTCAAGCCCGACGGCCACACTAGATCCAAGGGTCATGATGGGTTCGAATGCGAAATTCGCCCGAGGCATCGCCGATGCCCAGCGTCATCAGGCCGGCGAAGGCGCGCGCAATCTGGCGAGTGCTGAGAAATCCGCCGACCAAATGACTCAATTTATTGAGACTGCGCAACTTCTTGGTACCGAGACGATCGACGGAAAAGCGGCGTATCACCTGAGGTCAGAAAGCATCAATCAGGTAAGCAAGGACGAGGGTCGGGAATACCGCATGGAAGCCATGAGCTTGTGGATCGACACGAAAGAGTATGTGCCGCTGCGCATGAAAGTCGATGGGACGCTGACATCCGGCAAAGAAACGAAGCCGATAAGCATCGAAAGCTTTCAAACCGACTATCGAATTGTGCCAGGCAGCAACATGTATGAGCCGTACAAGCAGGTCATGAAGATATCGGGAATGATGGATGCCGCGCAGGAAGCAGAAATGCGCGAAGCAGCCGAGAAAATGGCCGACTTTGAAAAACAGATGGCGAGCATGCCGGCAAGTCAACGGCAAATGATGGAGAAGATGATGGGCCCGCAGCTCGAGATGATGCGCACCATGTCCTCCGGGGGTGGCTTTCAAACGGAGACCGTCGTTAGTTCGATAAGTGTGAATCCGGGCGCAGTCGCAGAAGACGGTTCGCCTTGTCCCGCCGGCCTATCAAAGCCGGCGGAGGTGGCGCCAGAGGGTTCAACAGCGACTATCATGACCGAAGGTCTTACGAAGATGATCCAGGAAAGTCTTGTTACTCTCGGCTACGACCCCGGCAACACCGATGGCAGACTGACGAAACAGACCGTCGTTGCGATTTCGAAGTTCCAGGCGTCCAACGGCATGGAGGTTACGGGTCAGCCAACACCGCAGCTCGCTGGGATTCTGGCCGCGAAGGCTGACAAGGTGAATTAGGTGCGCGTCCAATGAACAAGAAATAGGGGAAAATATGAAAGCAGATACCGCAGTCAACTTAATTCTCACAAGTGTTCTTACCTTGTTCGTTGCAGGAATTAGTGCAGGCGCACGGGCTGACGAGTTGACGATGATGGTCGAAAAGGACCTTGCCGCGCTCGGATACAGTACAGGGACGGTTGATGGCGAGGAGACCATGGAGACCGTGATCTCTATCTCCAAGTTTCAGGCGGAGAACAGTATGGAAGTGACTGGCGAAGTCACGCCGCAACTCGCCGGGGTTCTTTCGGCAAAGGCCTCAAATTCAGGCGGCGAGTCAGTGCCTGCGGGCTCGAACGCTGCGGATGGCGCGCCACATTCGGCACCCGATCCTGAGACACTACAAGCCGCACAACAAGCCTGCCTGCAGGAAAAAATGGCAGCGGCACAAGCATCGCAGAAAAAGAAGCGCGGATTTGGCCATCTTTTGAGTGCTGTGTCGCGTACTGCGGGGAGTCTCGGCAACTACGACGTTTCTCGAACGGTGGGTAACGTCTATAACGCGAACGCGACGGCCGACGATCTTGCTGCCGCGGCCAAAGACCTCGGCTTGACTGAGGATGAAGTCGCGTCTTGTCAGAATCCGGCTTAGTACCAGGGAGCACACAGCCCTGCAGAAGCTGTCGAAGCCTTAGTCCGTAATTTTTCAAAAAAGAGGCCGCCGGATTCGGATTCGCACCCGGCGGCCTTCGCTTTTGCAGCGCTGCGTCAGTCTTACAGCAGCGGCACCATCAACAACGCAACGATGTTGATGATCTTAATCAGCGGGTTGATAGCGGGACCCGCGGTATCTTTGTACGGATCGCCTACGGTGTCGCCGGTAACAGCGGCCTTGTGGGCATCAGAGCCCTTGCCGCCGCAGTGGCCATCTTCGATGTACTTCTTCGCGTTGTCCCAGGCACCACCACCGGCGGTCATTGAGATTGCCAGGGACAGACCCGTTATGATTGTGCCGAGTAAGAGACCACCCAGTGCTTTCGGTCCCAGCAGCAGGCCAACAGCCAGCGGTACCAGGATAGGCAGCAGAGACGGGACGACCATCTCTTTGATGGCCGCTTTGGTCAGGATATCGACAGCACGGCTGTAGTCCGGCTTGCCGGTGCCTTCCATGATGCCTTTGATTTCCCGGAACTGACGGCGTACTTCGGTAACAACCTCACCCGCTGCACGACCGACCGCTTCCATCGCCATCGCGCCGAACAGGAACGGCACCATGCCACCGATGAACAGGCCGATGATGACCATGTGATCGTCGAGGTGGAACACAGAGTCGAGGCCCGCGCCTTCAAGCGCGTGCGTGTAGTCGGCGAACAGAACCAAAGCAGCAAGTCCGGCAGAGCCGATCGCGTAGCCCTTGGTGACGGCTTTCGTGGTATTGCCGACAGCGTCGAGCTGATCCGTAATCTTGCGAACTTCCGGCGGCAGATCCGCCATTTCGGCGATGCCGCCTGCGTTATCGGTGATCGGTCCGAAGGCGTCCAGTGCAACCACAACGCCCGTCATTGACAGCATCGCTGTAGCGGCAATGGCAATGTTGTACAAACCGCCAAGGGCAACGCCCTCCGGTGCCAGTTCGAACGCGCCCCAGATGCTCGCGCAAACCGCGAGTACTGGCAGAGCCGTCGCTTTCATGGAAATGCCAAGGCCGGCAATAATATTGGTCGCGTCACCCGTTAACGAAGCGTTCGCAATCGTCTTGACCGGCGCGTACTCAGTACTGGTGTAGTACTCAGTGATCACGACCAGTGCTCCCGTCAGCGCGAGGCCGATCAGTGCCGAGTAGTAAATATTCATCGCCGCGCCCGTGTCTCCCATCATCTCTATCGTGATGAAGTAGAAGGCCACCGCCGAGAGTAGCGCTGCAACGATCATGCCCTTGTACAAAGCACCCATGACCTTGCCGCCGTCTGATGTCTTGACGAAGAACGTACCGATGATAGATGCGACGATTGAAACGGCGCCAAGTACCAGCGGAAACACAATCGCCTGCGCACCATAATTGGCGGCAACAAGAGCACCGAGCAACATCGTAGCGATAATCGTAACGGCGTAAGTCTCAAACAGATCCGCTGCCATGCCTGCACAATCGCCGACGTTGTCGCCGACGTTATCGGCAATCACACCCGGATTACGCGGATCGTCTTCCGGAATACCCGCTTCAACTTTACCGACGAGGTCAGCACCAACGTCCGCACCTTTGGTGAAGATACCGCCGCCGAGTCGAGCGAAGATCGAAATCAACGAGCCACCGAAAGC
>JALHUQ010000145.1 GCA_022866645.1 Woeseiaceae bacterium
GCGGCTGCCGGTTTGCGTTTCGCGATATCTGTCGCCAACGCGATCATGGACGTCAGGTCGGCGAGGTTGGATGGCACCACGAAGGTGTTGCCGGCCTTAGCCAGGTTTCCGAACTGAGTAATGTACTGCTCAGCTATCCGAAGTTGCATCGCGTCCGGACCACCCTGATCTGTGACGGCGGCGGCGACCTCTCGCAATCCCTGCGCCGTTGCAGTTGCTACTGCCAGAATCGCCTCGGCTTCACCCTGGGCTTCATTGATTTGCTGCGTTTTAACGGCCTCGGACTGCTTGATCACGCGTTGCTTGTCGCCTTCCGCCTGGTTGATCTTCGCATCGCGCTCGCCTTCTGAGGTCAGAATAACGGCGCGCTTTTCACGCTCCGCGCGCATCTGCTTTTCCATCGCACTGAGAACGTCATGCGGCGGGTTGATGTTCTTTATTTCGTAGCGAAGAACTTTGACCCCCCAGGGTTCACTGGCTTTGTCGAGCTCGGCCACAACGTTCTGATTGATCGTACCGCGCTCCTCAAACGTACGGTCCAGATCAATCTTGCCAATTTCACTACGCAATGTCGTTTGCGCGAGTTGCGATATTGCGAACATATAGTTGCCGATGCCGTAGGACGCGCGACTCGGATCCAAAACCTGCAAATACAAAACGCCATCGACGCCTACTTGCACGTTGTCTTTTGTAATGCAGATTTGCTCCGCGATGTCGGTCGCCTGCTCTTTCAACGAGTGTTTGTAGGCAACCGAATCCAGAAAAGGAAACAGGATATGAAATCCGGCGTTCAGGGTCTTGTTATATTTTCCCAATCGTTGAACGACGAAGGCATTCTGCTGCGGGACAACAACGGCTGTCTTGAACAGAATGACAATGGCAACAAAGACAAATCCTAATGAAACGTATAGTGACTCCACGACCTACTCCTTTTCAGCAATCATTCGGCTTCGATATGTAAGGTAAGACCCTCAACCTTAACGACCTTGGCCCGGGCTCCGGCCGGAATTAGTCCAGGCCCGGTATTGCGAACCGTCCATTTCGTGCCACGAAACTCTGTGCGAGACTCGTCGCCGGATGCGAGATCCTCCGTGATGTTGACAATATCCCCGGAAATCGTGTCGCGAAATCCCACGCCGCCGCCGCGTATTTTTTCATAGAGGCTTTTGCGAAAAGTGAAGAAAAAGACCAGCGATAACACCGCGAACGTCGTCCACTGCGCCCACTCCGGCATCGCGATTCCGAGCAGGTCGGCAAGCCCAACCAGACCAGCCGAAATCCCCAGAAACACAAGATAGAACTGCGCATCGATCGCGAACAGCTCAGCGCTGAGTATGACCGCCCCAAGAATCATCCAATGCCACCACAACATAGTCTCGCTCCTAGTCTGATTGCGGTCACTATATCGCGAAACCAAGCCACGCGGCAGGCTGAAAGCAGTTTCTGGCGCCTCAATATGCGGTAAGATTCCGGGCGCCGCTAACAAACAATAACGAAGGGGTTCGGCATGCAGGAAATCGTCGCTACGATAAACGAATACATCTGGAGCGAGGCGCTGATTTATCTGTGTCTGGGTGCGGGGCTGTTCTTCTCCATACTGACCCGCTTCGCGCAAGTCCGCCATTTCAAAGAAATGCTTCGACTTTTGTTCTCGAATAAGGAGTCCGATCGCGGCATCTCTTCCTTTCAGGCTCTGGCGGTCTCTCTCTCCGGGCGTGTTGGCACCGGCAATATTGCAGGGGTTGCGGCAGCCATCGGCTTCGGCGGACCGAGCGCTGTATTCTGGATGTGGGTAGTCGCCTTCCTCGGCGCCTCAACCGCGTACGTCGAATCAACGCTTGGCCAGATCTACAAAGAAGAAGACGAAGGGCAATTCCGTGGCGGTCCGGCGTATTACATTGAGAAAGCCATGGGCCAAAAGTGGTACGCGTGGATTTTCGCGATCGCGACGATAATCGCAGTGGGCGCCCTCTTACCCGGTGTGCAATCCAACAGTATCGGTAATGCCGCTGAGCTGGCTTTCGGCGGCGAGTCCACCGTTAATTTCTTCGGTGACACGATCACCACGACAAAATTAGTGACCGCCATTACCGTAGTCGCAATTCTCGGCTTCATCATTTTCGGTGGCGTCAAACGAATCGCCCATTTCACGCAAATCGTTGTGCCGTTTATGGCTCTGGGCTATATCGTGATGGCGATCGGCGTCATGATCTATCACTACGCCGATTTGCCGCATATTTTCGGACTGATCATGAAAGACATTTTCACACCGATGGCAGGCTTCGGAGCGGCGATCGGCTGGGGTGTCAAACGCGGCGTCTATTCAAATGAAGCGGGTCAGGGAACCGGACCGCATGCAGCGGCCGCAGCCGAAGTCGACCATCCAGCGCAGCAAGGACTTGTGCAGGCGTTTTCGGTCTACATTGATACTCTGTTTGTCTGTTCGGCAACGGCTTTCATGATACTGATCACGCATCAATACTACGTGACGGGTGTCGGCCCGGAAATCAGCGGTGGAATAGCCGCAGCCGATGTCGCTGCGAACAGTCCGGCGTTTACGCAAATGGCGCTAGAAAGTGTCGTAGGCCCGTCGGGAAAGATCTTTGTTGCTATCGCGCTATTCTTCTTCGCGTTTACTACCTTGCTGGCCTACTACTACATCGCGGAAACTAACGTGGCTTACATTCGACGCACTATTCGTTTCCCCGGCGAACTAACGGTCCTAAAGCTCGTACTCATGGCATCCGTGTTTTACGGCACTGTACGATCGGCTGATCTCGCCTGGGCATTGGGCGATATCGGCGTAGGTCTGATGGCGTGGCTGAACATTATCGGCATACTTATTTTGTTGTTCATGGGAAGCCCCGCAATCAAAGCGCTCAAGGACTACGAGAAACAGAAGAAGGCCGGTGTAAAGAAATACACGTTCGACCCTGAAGCACTCGGAATCCGCAACGCAGATTTCTGGAAAAAATAATCGGGGGTTCGAATGAGAACGAATGCATCCGTTCTCCGGCACGTGCCCAACGGCATTTCAGTGGCGCGCATCGTTGCGACGCCGATTCTGGTTCTGCTTGCTCTCAACCATCGAGAAGACGCATTCAGGTGGTTATTACTCGCTGCATTGATTAGCGACATCTGTGACGGCTTGATAGCAAGGTCCTTCTCATTGACGTCCGAGCTCGGATCTCGCCTCGACACGCTGGCGGACACTTTGCTGTGGGTCGCGGTCGTCATCGGCATCTGGAAATTTCATCCAGCGCTGGTAACAGACTACGGGTTTGTCCTCGCGTTGGTGATTGGGTTTTGGGTCGCTGAACACCTGATCGCCCTGCTTCGTTATGGCCGATTAACAAGTTTTCACACCTACCTGATTCGGGTAAGTGCGTACGCGTTAGGTATTTTCATTATGTCCTTGTTCCTCTGGGGCATGCGGCCTTGGTTTTTTTACCTCGCATCCGGCCTCAGCATTCTTGGCGCTATCGAGGAACTGATAATTATTGCGCTGTTGCCGGAATGGACTGCGAACGTACGCGGCCTTTATTGGGTACTGCAGCGACGGAAAAATGCGTTAGCTCAATAGTGCGGAATAGCCTCTACCGATTCGGGTAGTTCAAGGCTTTGTTATCGACCGCTAATGATGCCTCATGCATAGCTTCCGCCAAACTTGGGTGCGCATGAATCGTGCGCTGAATGTCTTCGGTACTCGCTGAGAATTCCATCGCCAGTACCGCCTCTGCTATCAATTCGCCCGCCATAGGCCCAATGATATGAACACCGAGTATTTCATCATCATCTTTTGACGAAATTATTTTGACCATGCCCGATGTTTGCTCCATCGCCTTGGCTCGCCCGCTCGCAGCGAAGGGGAACGACCCGGTCTTGTACGCCCGCCCCGAAGCCTTCACTTCGGCCTCGGTCTTGCCGACCCAGGCTATTTCGGGAGCGGTATATATCACCGAAGGAATCACGTCGTAATTCATTTCGGCGATCTCGCCAGCGATGAGATCTGCGGCCATCACACCCTCTTCCGATCCCTTATGCGCCAGCATCGGTCCGCGCACACAGTCACCGACCGCGAAAACACCTTTTACGCGCGTACGGCATTCGTTATCAACGACGATGAATCCGCGCTCGTCGAGTTGAATGCCGGCATCATCGGAAAACAGGTTCTCCGTATGCGGCTTCCGACCCACTGCGACCACCAGCTTGTCGACTTCAATCGACTGCGATCCGTTTTTGTCGTCAAACGAGACTTCGACGCTCTTCTTGCCCACCTTGGCGGCAGATACTTTCGCCCCAAGCCGGATATCCAATCCCTGTTGTTTATATTCCTGCGCTGCGATTTTCGCGACATCCCGGTCAGCCATGAACAGAAACTCGTCCATCGCTTCCAGCACCGTAACCTGTGAGCCGAGCCGGGACCAGACGCTGCCCAGCTCCAGTCCGATCACGCCTGCACCGACTACGCCGAGCCGCTTTGGCACCGCATCAAATTCCAATGCTTCCCAGGAATCCACAATCTTGTCGCCATCGAATGCGGCGATGCGAAGTTCTATCGGCGACGAACCTGAGGCCAAAATGACATGTTGAGCAGCAATGATCTCGACTTCACCATCGACGGGCGTGAATTCAACTCGCTTACCGGGCATCAATTTGCCGTGACCGAACAGCCCTTCAATTTTGTTGGCTTTCAACAATCCGGCAATTCCTCCGGTCAGCTGTCGAACGATGCTGGCACGACGTTTTTGCATCGTGACAAGATCCAGTTCGACGGTACCCGTCTTGATGCCGTGTTTCTTGAATTCATGCTGCGCTCGATACAAGAGTTCGGATGATTCCAGCAGAGCCTTCGATGGAATGCAGCCTGCATTCAGACAGGTCCCGCCAAAAGCATTTTTACCATCCTTGTTTTTCCACTCGTCAATGCAAGCAACAGTCTTGCCGTGCTGAGCTGCGCGAATGGCCGCAACATATCCTGCCGGTCCGGCACCAATAACGACTACGTCAAAACTTCTGCTCATCGCGTTCCTGACTCCTTGTCTTCTTGTATCTCTAAACTGATCGGATCAAATCTGCAACAGCAGACGTGCCGGATCCTCAAGCTGTTCTTTAATAGCAACGAGGAATTGCACGGCCTCCTTGCCATCGATAATTCGGTGATCATAGGTGAGCGCCAGATACATCATCGGTCGGGCAACAATATCATCATCGATAACCATCGGTCGCTGCTGGATTGCGTGCATGCCGAGTATGGCGCTTTGTGGCTGGTTCAGTATCGGCGTCGACATCATCGATCCGAAAATGCCGCCATTCGTAATTGTGAACGTCCCGCCGGTAAGGTCTTCCAAACTGATCGTTCCGGACTGCGCCTTGCCTGCCATCGCATTGAGAGCTGCTTCGAATTCGGCAAAACTCATCTGATCAACATCACGCAGGACCGGCACCATCAAACCGCGATCGCTGGAGACGGCAATGCCGATGTCGAAGTAGTTATGATAAATGATGTCGGTGCCTTCAACCGATGCGTTGACGACTGGAAATCGTTTCAGCGCTTCGACAGAGGCCTTGGCGAAAAACGACATGAAGCCCAGGCGAACTCCGTGTTTCTTCTCGAACGAATCCTTGTACCGCTTACGCAGCTCGATCACTTCAGTCAGATCCACTTCATTGAAAGTCGTCAGCATTGCAGCCGTTTGCTGCGCCTCAAGCAGGCGCTCCGCAATACGAGCTCGCAGGCGGGTCATCGCTACGCGCTGCTCTGTACGTACGAATCCGCTGACTTGAGATTCGGTCGCAGCTGAATTTGCAACGGACTCCCGATCACCTGGCGTGAGGTTGGCGCCATCGTCGGATTTCAGGAACAGCATAACGTCCGATTTCGTGATGCGGCCATCCTTGCCAGTTCCCGAAACCATTGTTGCATCAAGATCGTGCTCGTCGAGCAAGCGGCGAACAGCGGGGCTGGTTTTGATCGGTCCGCCCAAATCTTTTTTCGCGATGGCTGCCGATTCTGCTACAGGCTGCGTTTCTGATTGTGGGGCAGCGGACACGCCGACCTCTCCTTCTTCAAGAATCGCCAATACGTCACCGGCCTGCACTGTCGCGCCATTGTCTACGACTATTTTCACGATCGTTCCCGAAGCGGGAGCGGGCACCTCCAGTACGACTTTGTCTGTCTCAAGATCGACAAGATTTTCGTCGCGCGAGACGGATTCACCGGCAGACTTATGCCAGGCAACCAATGTTGCATCGCTGACTGACTCAGGCAGGGGCGGAACCTTGATCTCTATACTCATTTGGACTTCCGTTTTGTTTTTTCAGGCTTGACGGCTTTGCTCGCCTCGGACTTGATGCCCAAAGCGGCGTCAACCAGCGCCTGCTGCTGTTGCAGATGGATTTTAAAAATTCCCGATGCCGGCGCCGCCGCGCTCGGCCGCCCCGCGTAATACAGTTCTTGATGGCTTTGCAAAGGTTCTTGCAGGCGGTGCTTGATCTGATACCAGGCGCCTTGATTCAGCGGTTCTTCCTGACACCAGACGATTTCTTTTACGTGCGCATGGCGCGTAATCAGTTCGGCATATTCATCCACAGGAAACGGATAAAGCTGCTCGACCCGAATCAAAGCCACATTTTTAACGCCATGGGCTTCCCGAGATTCGAGCAAATCGTAGTACACCTTGCCACTGCAGAAGACGAGGCGCTGAGTTTTCTCCACAGAGATCGCTTCAATCTCGGGGATGATCAGCTCGAATCGGCCCGTTGAAAGATCCCCTATCGGTGATACTGACATCTTATGGCGCAACAGACTCTTCGGCGTCAATACAATTAACGGTTTCCTGTACTTGCGCACTTGCTGACGTCGAATCATGTGGAACATCTGGGCCGGCGTTGACGGGATACAAACCTGAATATTGTGCTCCGCACACAACTGCAAAAATCGTTCGAGGCGTGCGGACGAATGTTCAGGTCCCTGCCCTTCGTAACCGTGTGGCAGGAACATGGTCAGACCGCACAGTCTTCCCCACTTCGCTTCGCCGGAACTAATGAACTGATCGATAACAACCTGCGCGCCATTAGCGAAGTCACCAAACTGGCCTTCCCAAATCACCAGCGTATTGGGCTCAGTGCTTGCGTAACCGTATTCGAATCCGAGTACCGCCTCTTCCGAAAGGAATGAATCGATCACATGAAACGCATCGGGTCGATCAACCACATGCTGCAATGGAATGTACTCGCGATTGTTCAATTGATTGTGGATCACGGCGTGGCGATGGAAAAAGGTACCGCGGGCGCTGTCCTGACCGACCAGCCGTACGTCGTGGCCATCGTTGAGCAACGATGCATACGCGATCGTCTCGGCGAAACCCCAATCCATATCCACTTCGCCGGCCAACATTTTCTCACGCAGATCCAAAATGCGTTGCACGCGACCGTGCGGCTTAATGTCCGGTGGAATGGTTGTCAGCGATGTCCCGAGCATCGCAACCGTCTTCGGGCTAATTGTAGTATCGGTGGGTTCATCCCATTGTGTATTGAGAAACGGCGTCCAGTTGACGGTGTACCGGTTGCCTATCATTCCCAGCGAGGCCCTCTGGACCTGCTCGCCTCGATCGAGTCGGTCCCGATATTCCTCCTGGAGATTCGCTACATCGGCGCTGCTTATCACTCCCGCATTCACCAGACGATCTGCGTATAGCTCCCGCGTCGTTTTGTGATCCTTGATTCGGCTGTACATGATGGGCTGGGTCGCCGACGGCTCGTCAGCTTCATTGTGGCCATGCCGTCGGTAACAAACCAGATCGATGACAACGTCCTTCTGATATTTCTGACGATATTTCAACGCCAGCCGGGTGACAAAAATGACCGCCTCCGGGTCGTCGCCATTAACGTGAAAGATTGGTGCCTCAATCATCTTTGCAACGTCGCTGCAATAATCCGTAGAACGGGCATCTGATGGGCGGCTGGTCGTGAATCCGACCTGGTTGTTCACGACGAGGTGAATCGTGCCACCCGTTCGAAAACCATTAATCTGCGACATTTGAAATGTCTCGGTAACAACGCCCTGCCCGGAGAAAGCGGCATCGCCATGAATGAGTACCGGCAATACCTCCCGTCGGTCAGTGTCGCCACGGCGTTGTTGTCGCGCGCGAACCGAACCCTCGACTACCGGATCAACAATTTCAAGATGCGACGGATTAAATGCCAGCGCGATGTGAACGTTACCGCCGCTGGTTTTCAGGTCAGCGGAGAAACCTTTGTGATACTTCACATCGCCGGAACCTTTCAGCTCCTCCGGGTCGTAATTTCCCTCGAACTCGTCAAAGAGCTCTTCCGGCGACTTGCCGAGAATATTGACGAGCACATTAATGCGACCGCGATGCGCCATGCCGATAACGATCTCTTCTACGCCGGAGGATCCACCTTGCTGAATGATGTCGTCGAGCGCCGGGATCAGGCTCTCACCGCCTTCGAGAGAAAATCGTTTCTGGCCGACGTAACGAGTATGCAAGTATCGTTCGATGCCCTCAGCACTGGTCAATCGCTCGAGAATGTAAAGTCGGTCTTTGTCATTAAGGGAGTCCGAGGACGCACCGAGCTCAAATCGTTTTCGCAGCCACAGTCGCTCTCGCGCCCGCGACACGTGAGCAAATTCGGCACCGATTTTGCCGCAATAAATAGTCCGCAACAGCGCGTAAATATCGCGAAGTTTCATACTCTCGTTACTGGAACCTGCCAGCCCGCCAGTAAAGAACTCGGAGTCCATGTCGGACTCATCCAGTCCGAGGTAGTCCAGTTTCAATACCCCCGGTACCCGCCGTTCCATCAAACCCAGGGGATCCAGATCGGCGATTTGGTGCCCACGGAGGCTATACACCTGTATGAGTCTGGAAACGGCCGCCTGCTTCTCGCCCGAAATCGGCGCTGTGCCCGTGGAATGCCTGGATAGCTGGCCAATTTTGCGGCCGTCTCGGGACTCCTGAAGCAACTGCTCGCGGATGGGCGTATGGGCGACGTCGTCAGAGGAATCACCCAGCCGCTCGAAATACTCACGCCATCCGCTCGCCACGGAATCGGGTCGCTCAAGATATTGCTCGTACAGCAACTCGACGGCCGCTGCATTGCCGCCGAACAGTGGCGTAGACGCCAATCGTTCTTTGTGAGAATTACTCATCTTTTCCGGAGCTTATGTGGACCCGGCACAGTGGAATCCGGTGATTCCGGCCGAGGCTCATAGTGGGGCACTAGTCTATCCCAAGCACCCACGAGAAGGAATGTATAGTGAAAACATTCGCCTCACATACTGTTGAAAAGGCTCACTAGCTCATAACAGACGAGGCAGGCATAAAAACTGAAGAATACCGTCAGAAACGCACCCGTTCGAAAACGATTCAAGAACCTCGATTTCGCCAGGAAAACGAGAATCAGAATTCCGATGCCCGACATCGCCAGTTTGGTGCTGGTAAACAGTATCGTGCTGTGAGCTATGACAGCTCCCATGACCGGATTGATCTCGATCATGCCTCGGTCAATAAGTTGCAGGGTGAGGAATGCATCCGCGCAAGACAGCAACATCGTCCCGGTCGCGAGGAAGAATAACCATGGGTGATGCCAGTCGAGGAACACCACGTCGTCATCCACGAGACGACGATGCTCACGGCGACGAGACCGCGTAAATCCGAAAAAAACCGTTCGCCAGGTGAAATCACGGCGTTCGAGTTCGTCACGTTTATCGTTTATTGCCCGGATTAGATCCATGGGGTCTAGCGTCCTCTTCGAATTATTGTCTGTCAGACGTCGCTTCTAATAAATAGGCAATCAAATCGTCTCTGTTTTGCTGGCCGAACACACCAGCGAACGTCATTCTGTTACCCGGCAGAAATCGACCGGGTTGCGCCAACCACGCGTCCAACGCTCTCGGCGTCCACACGAAATTCGCATTACGCATTACCGGTGAGTAATCGAATCCCGCCAGCTCCCCGACGCGTCTGCCAAAAATCCCGAACAATGCTGGCCCTATCATGTTCGGCCCACCTGCATCGACGCTGTGACAGGCTTTGCAGATTTGCGCTTGACGAGAACCGTTCTGGCGATTCGCACTGGCGAACTGCTCGAGCGCCAAATAGTCAGCGACTGGCAGAACCGTTTGCTCACCCAGCGTCGCTGCCGACAACTGTCCCACGCCCTCATCCGACGGTGCGGAATCCGTCGAATCAGTTCCACAGGCCGCGAGTAACAAGAGAGTACTCAGCAAAGCCAAACGCTTGATGCCACTGGTCAATATTTACTCCAAGTTCACAGCCAGCCCAAAATATAGAGCAATTTCCGCGCCATCGCCTCATCGTCTTGACTTAACGCCGTATTCTGTCAATTGCCGCACCTGGCGACCATTGTTTTGTATAATTTGCCGACAGATATTGAGCAGGCAGTGTGCGATGAGAACTTACACAGGCATTTCGGCGGATGGTCAGGCGCTTGATTACGTCGACAAGAAACGTTGGCTGTGGCTGCTGTCTGTGGCCTATCCGCTGCAGCCCTTCATCGCGATAGGGCTGCATGCCAAAACGGGTGTCGAAGCGTGGTTCTTGCTGCCTTTCTTTTCCAACTATGTTTTAGCCCCGATCGTCGACTGGCTGATCGGTGAAGACAGTAATAACCCTCCCGAAGAAGTCGTCATGCAGCTCGATCAGGATCCCTACTATCGACGGCTCACTTACGCGATAATCCCGCTGCACTTCGCCAGCCTTGTCGGCGGGATCTGGTACGCGACGACGCAGCCGCTTAGCTGGTGGGCATTCCTGTTGCTGGCTGCCTTAACCGGACTCACCGCCGGTTTGGCCATCAATACGGCGCACGAACTCGGGCACAAAAACTCGAAAATCGAAAAGCAACTCGCCAAAATCGCCCTGGTGATTCCCGCCTATGGCCATTTCACGATCGAACACAATCGCGGACATCACAAATACGTCTCCACCTTCAAAGATCCGGCGAGTGCACGTATGGGAGAAAGCATTTACAGGTTTGCGATGCGTGAAATACCCGGCGCCTTTGCGGGAGCATGGGCCATTGAGAAAGATCGACTGACCCGTCGTGGCAAGTCAGTCTGGCATCCGACCAATCAAATCCTGCAATCCTACTCATTAACCGCCGCAATGAGTCTTCTCTTCCTGCTGGTTTTAGGCTGGAAGGTCTTGCCCTTCCTGATCGTGCACAATTTGTTTGCCTACTGGCAACTCACGAGCGCGAACTACATTGAGCACTACGGTTTGCTTCGGCATGGTGCTGACGACGGCACGCTGGAGCGTTGCGAGCCGCACCACTCCTGGAACAGTAATCACATTTTCAGCAATCTCGTGCTGTTCCACCTGGAGCGCCACTCAGATCACCATACGCATCCTTTGCGCCGCTATCAGTCCTTGCGACATTTTGAAAACCTCCCGCAGCTGCCGAATGGCTACTTCGGCATGTACATGCTCGCCTATATTCCGTGGCTCTGGTTCAAAGTGATGGACAAGCGCCTCATGGCCCTGCCGCATGTTGCGGGTGATATCAACAACGTCAACATTGATCCTGCGGCGCACCCGTCGATATTTCTGAAGTGGGGCCGCGACAAGATGTCGGAGCCGACGTACACAGATTTGCGCGGGCTTTAACTGCATTCGTAATAAGTGGCGAATTTGGTCAATTACAGTCTTCGCCGCGACGAACTTGCAGCCCTAGAATCGTTCGAATGGCTGACCACCGGATTTCACGAACCACCCTCGCAGCGATACTCGTAGCGACCACTGCGGCGCTGGTCGCTCGATCCTGGCTCCAGATTGAGTTGGTGCAAGAGGGCATGCAGCAGATACTTGCAGAAGACGTTTCGTATCTGGTCGTTCCGCCAATACTGTTGTTATTGCTTTTTCCTTTGTGGCGCAGCGAGAAGGCTTTCCTCAAGATCCAGTTTCGCCGACAAGCGCTCACCTGGCGAATCGCGGTTACCGCGCTCACTATCGGCATCCTGATGCGACTGATGTGGTGGAGTCAATTGATCGCCGGCGTCTCTTTTGGCATGTACATGTCAGCAGATCCGGATGCCGTTGTCGGACCGGCAGTCTCCTTCCGCTGCGCATCCTCCGCCGTCGTTTTTCTTGGTTTTTTTGTAATGGCACTTCTCGTGCCCTTGATTGAAGAGGTCACACACCGCGCTTACATACAAACTGCACTCCGACCTCGCGGCGCTGCCGTCGCAATTCTGGTATCGGCGGCGATTTTCGCCATATTTCACGTACCGACATCGTGGCCCTTCGCGTTTTTCGCCGGTCTCGTATTCGGTGTGCAGTATTGGTCAACTCGGTCTTTGTGGCCATCATTGATATCTCATGCGACGGTGAACGGCCTGCTGCAAATTGACTGGCGCTGCCTGTCGGCTACATGGAACCCGCGCGCCGAAACTATTCCACTATTGGGGCCAGGACTTGTATCAATGATTATTTTCGTCACTTGCGCGGTCGTCTTGATTTATCTGCTACTAAAAATAGCTACCGAGGCGCGAGCGATACGCCCCGGTAGCCAGGGCCTATAGGGCCCGTGCAACGCGCTCGATCATGTGGGAGGCCGCTGAGACCAAACCTTCGTAAATATTGATCAGGTCGTCCCCAATGCCCCCGGAATTAGTGATCCCGCCCAAATTGTTGCCGCTACCACCCGAAGAACAGTCGTCCCCAGCACCCGCTACCAAGCTCATTTCATTCCTTGTCAACTCTCGCATTTCAATCTCCTTTTGAATTTATCCACCGCGCGTCCTGCGCAGTTCCAAACTAGTCCCTGCCAGCATTCCTTGCCGCCTCAGAAATCCGGCATTTTATCGAGTTTTGACATAATTCAAGTACCGGGTCGTGCTTGTGAAGCGGCGCACAGTCGAATCCGCGACGCGCAGTTAGGCTAGGCGACTAGCAAGCTCCCTATGGGCACCCGGGAATAACCATGAACACATCAATCACAAAGGCAGCGCTGGTCGCGCTGGTCCTCGCATCCTCCGGCGCTGCCAACGCCGACTTTGGCGTCGGTGTGAAAGGCGGTACGCTGGGTTTGGGCATTGAAGGACGCTGGAGTCCGTTACCGTGGCTGGACCTCCGAGCGGGCGCGAACCAATACGATTTTGAGGTTGCCGGGTCGCAGGCTGGCATCAACTACGACGCGACGTTCGCGATGGACAACTACTATCTGACCGGAAATATCCGCTTTCCGCTGAGCCCGTTTCGTCTGACCGCTGGTGCGTTCTCCAACGGCAACGGAGTGCAGATGGTCAGCCAGGATACCGGCGGCGCGTTGCTGATCATCGGCAACACCGCCTTCGACACGGCTGAAATTGGATCGCTCGTTACAGATACCTCATTTGCCAATGTGGCACCGTATATAGGGTTTGGCTACGACTTTGAAGTATTCGGCAAAATTGGACTGAATCTCGACTTCGGTCTGCTGTGGCAAGGCGAACCGGCCGTCGATATTTATGCGACGGGGTATGACACGGCATCACCGGCAACGCAGGCATTGCTGGATTCCGCGTACGTTGTGGAAAAAGCCGAATTCGAATATGAGATCAGCAATTTCAAGGCCTGGCCGGTCATGTCATTGTCGTTCGTCTACAATTTCTAACTTCGGCGATCGCGCCAGGACGAAAACGCAATTCCCGCGCGCAAATACTTGAGTCGCAGTGGCGCGAGTGGGAATTTTCGAGCCATGCCATGCACAATTTCCGGCATGGCCGGCATGCCGCCGGATCCGATCCAGTCTGCCAGTTGTTTGCCTGTCCAGGTGGCGGTGTTGACGCCATTGCCGTGATAGCCATATCCGAAATAGACACTGCCATCGTCGTCTAACTGACCGATAGACGGAACCATGGAACCGGTCATGCAGATGAGCCCATGCCAGCGATAATCGATGTCGACCTTCGACCATTCTGGCCAGATCTTTTTCAGCATGGATTCGAGCCGCCGGTACGTTTCGGCCTCGCCATCCGGATGACCGGTGGAATGACCCCGACCACCGAACATGAATCGACCATCCGGCAACAGGCGAAAATAGTTCAGGACGCGACGAGAATTAATGGACGGATGTTCCGTAACCCAGGAATGCGCCGCCTTTTCGGATTCGCTGAGAGGTCGCGTTACGATAATCGCGCTGATGACGGGCAATGTACGCGCATAGAATTCGGGACGTAGTGTTTCGGGCATGAAGCCGTTGGTCGAATATACAATCCTGCGCGCTCGCAGTGTGCCGCCAGCCGTACTGATTCGATGCGATCCGTCGTCGGCCTTCTGCCAGGACAAGACCTCACTGTGCTCATGCAATACGGCGCCGCGACGAATAGCCGCATTGGCAAGACCACGGCAATACCGGAGTGGATGCAATCCAAAGGTCGGTCGCGTCATCAGCGCTCCGAACTGCTCGCTCGAATCGAAGAATCGCTCGCGGCATTCTCCCGCACTGAACAACTCTGCAGAAATGCCGAGTTTGCTTGTCAGCAGGTGGTGGTCTTCTGTTAACCCGTCGAAGGCCTTCGCGAGATGTGCAACTTCCAGTTCAGCGCTGCCGAAGGCCTGAAACTCAATACCTTCGCTGGCTGCTATCTCTCGAACCAGTTCCACACCCTCTACCTGGGAGCGAAAAAACTCACGCGCATTGTCCAGGCCGACCATTTTGACCAGATCTTTACGCTGTAGCCCGGTACCGCCCATGCTGCAAAAGCCGCCATTGCGACCCGACGCGCCCCAACCGAAATGCCCGGCTTCCAGCACACGCACATCAATGCTGTGATCTCGAGCCAGATGCAGAGCTGCGGACAAACCCGTGTAGCCACCACCTATGATGGCGACATCGCAATCGTCGTCACCGGCGAGCGGCGGCGCATTGACGCCGATGTCCGCCGCCGTCGCCTCCCAGTAACTCCGCTGAGGAGTATCGAAGCGGTACAGATTGTCGTCGTAAAGTCGTTTGTTCACGAGCAGTGCTCGCGAGCGATGCGGATGATGGCCTCCAGGCTACGGTCGACGTCATCTGCGCTGGTAGACCAGTTGCAGACGCTAATGCGCATCGCCGTTTTTTTCTGCCAGACCGTAACGCCACACCAGCACGTGCCATCCTTTTGAATCTCGTCGATTATTTTCCGATTCGTCGCATCATCACCGAAAGATACGAGCACCTGATTCAGTACGACATCGTTGAGTACGTCGAAGCCCGCCTCTTCAAATCCCGCCGCAAATCGTCGCGCGTGGCTGCAGCATCGATCGATCATCGCGGCGACGCCCTGCTTGCCAAGCGACTTTAACGCGGCCCAGACATCAACGCCTCGTGCCCGACGCGACAGTTCGGGCGTAAAGTCAGACGGGTTACGAAATCTGGTTTCCGTCATCAGGTATTCGGCGGTAATAGACATCGCCGACTTTAGCGCTGCCGTATCCCGCACAAATGCGATACCACTGTCATACGGAACGTTGAGCCACTTATGCGCGTCCGTTGCCCAGGAATCCGCCGCGGCAAATCCCGAACAAAGATGAGATCGATCGGCGGACGCTGCCGCCCAAAGGCCGAACGCTCCGTCGACGTGCACCCATGCGCCTTTTGGCTTGGCAACATCGCAGATGTCAGCGATTGGATCGAAGGCACCCGTATTGACGTTTCCGGCTTGCGTACAAATGATCGTTGGGCCCTTGACGGCCGGAAATCGACTGGCATCGATTCGTCCCTGCCCATCCACCGGTGCCCTGACCACACGATTCCGGCCAAATCCGAGCAGGCCAAGTGATTTGAAAACGGTGGGGTGCGATTCCTCGGAGACGATAAGGGTCACTGGTGGTGCTCCGATCAAACCGTCCGCTTCGACGTTCCAGCCGATATCCGAATAGACACGGTTACGCGCAGCGGCTAGCGCGGTGAAGTTCGCTATGGTCGCGCCGGTTACGAAAGACGCCGCCGTGCCGGCCGGCAAACCGAACAGATCAATCATCCAGTCCATGGCAACGAGTTCGAGGGTCGACGTAATCGGGGTCACCTCGTGCATGCCGACGTTTTGGTCCCAGGCCGTCGTGAGCCAGTTCGTCGCGACAGTGACCGGCAGTGAACCGCCGATAACAAAGCCGAAATAGCGTGGACCGGTCATCATCACCGTAGCGGGAGAACCCACTTCATCCAGCATCGCCAATACGTGCTTTTCATCTGCACCTATGTCCGGCATCGGTTCAATGAACTTGGTCGCTGCGGCAACGGCCTCTGGTGACGGCGCAACGCGACGAGCAGCGCCGGCTTCACGATAAGCGATGCCGCGTTCGGCGGCATCGACGAGCAAACTACGGAGACTCAAGTTATCAGGCATTGGCTGTACTTTTATGTGTTAACAACGCATTTCCGCGAACGATAATCAAGGCAATACAAATGATGATCAGTAATGGTATCGGGATTAGCATCAGCGTGCCCCAACCAAAGAAATACATGACCGTTCCCGCCAGTAGCGAGGCCGTCGCCGATGTTCCAAAAATAAGAAACTCATTGACTGCCTGCGCGCGAAATCGCTCCGCCATGCTATAGGTGTAGGTCAGCATCGTTGTGCCGCCGACGAAAAGAAAATTCCAACCTATGCCGAGCAATAGAAGCGCCCACCAATAGTGCAGCACCGAATGTCCCTGCAGGCCAATGATCGAAGTCGCGAGCAGACCCAGTGCGCCGACGAACATGAGTCGCAGGACACCCATTTTCTCTATCAGGAATCCGGCGACCAATGACGGTGCGTACATACCCAGTACGTGCGCCTGGATGACATTGCCGACCTGCTCGACTGAATAGCCATCGTTCACGTGCATGCTGAGCGGGGTTGCCGTCATGACCAGAGTCATTAGTCCGTAGCCGCAAGTGGCACCCATAACGGCAACGATAAACACAGGCTGGCAAGCAATCTCCGCCAGACTCCGTTCCGATACTGGTTTGTCGACATCCTGATGATCTCGCGCTGGCAACATGGCGAAAAAAAGCAGCGCCTGGACAACAAACATTGCGGCGAGCACGACAAATGCGCCCGCGAACGGAATATCTGCGATCCAGTGCTGGCCGCGTATGGCGAGCTCCTTGCCGACAAAGGCTGCGCCAATTGAACCAACCAGAACCAGCGATATGGCGCGCGGCACATATTTGGTCTCTACGCTTTCGGCGGCGAAATATCGGTACTGTTGTGTGAATGCCATGTTGATGCCGAATAGCATTACCGCGATGATATACAGTGGAAAACTCGAATAACGCAACGCGACTACCGCGAGCATCAATGCGACCACGGCCGTCATTGAGGCCAATGTGCAACCCTTGCGCCTGCCAATTCTTTTCATGAGCATGGTCGCCGGAATCGTCGTTGCCGCGACTGCTAAAACCATCATCGACAGTGGCAGAGTCGCGAACGCTTTGTTGGTAGCGAGATCGGAGCCGATAATTCCTCCGAGCATCACGACAACAATCGAGCCGGACGTGGAAATTAGCTGACAGACAACGAGAATACTTAAATTACGAACTTGCATTCGGCGCGCCGATGAGGATCATGGAGGCGCATTCTCACACATTGGAGGCGGCGTGGACACTCTCGACGTTGCAGATAATATGCGAATTCCAATGTCCGAAATTCGCATGACGGCTGTTCGTTCGCAAGGCGCGGGCGGGCAAAACGTCAATAAAGTCGCGACCGCTATCCATCTGCGTTTTGATGTGCAGAATAGTCCGGCCGTTCCGGATCGCATCAAGCTGCGCTTGCGGCAATTGTCGGATCATCGGATAACCGAGGATGGCGTGATCGTCATCAAATCCCAGGCGCACAGAAGCCAGGACCGGAATCGGCAGGCGGCATTGAGTCGACTGACGGAGCTTCTGGGCAGCGCGTCGCGAGAGCAAAAGCGACGCATCAAAACAAAGCCGAGTAGACAGGCGAAATTGAAACGGCTGGACGACAAGAGTCGACGCGGCACCTTGAAAAAGACGCGGCGGAATTTTTCGGACGATTGATCGTCTGCGCGAGTTATCGTTTGGGCGATTTATTGGTGGCGCAGCTGACTCGATCACTCTTCCAGACACAGCCCTTACTTCGCCAATAGCGGGTAATCCCGAGCCTATCCATCAGTGGCATGAAGTCAGGATGTTCGCGCAGTTCTCGCAACTCAGGAATAAACAGCAGGTCCATTTCAAACGCTTCGCCTGGTTGCTCGAGAAGTTCGGCGATACGCATGGCGCCATCGACATCGCCAAGCAACGCACGCACCAGCAATTCGACCACCGGCGGAACCGGCCCCGTTGCAGACGCATGATTCATTGCGTCCAGCGCCGATGACGCTTTGCTCGAGTCTCCCGGGTCTCCAAATGCGTCAAACACGGGCACCACCCAGCTGGTGTCAGCACGCCCTGCTTTTAGTGCGTTCATAGCAAGGTCTTGCGCCTGTTGTATCCGTCCGACCTGAATCAGAATAAAAGCATTGCCAAGAACATGCGTAGTCCCGCTCCCGCCCAAGGCATTCGCGCGTTCGTAATACGCAAGCGCTTTTTGAGTTTCCATCAGCCACGCGTACGACATAGCCGTTCGACTATTGAGCACCGGGGAGCTCGGATCGATCTCCAGACCTGCGAGCGACTGGGCCAAAGCCTCGTCTAGACGCCCAACGCTGGCCAGCATCCGCGAATACCAGTTGAATGCGTTGGAGTCGACAACGTCCGCGTTGACGGCTCGCAGGAACGCCGCCTCCGACTCCTCCCAGCGTTTTTGCTTGTGGTAAACATAGCCGTAGATCGCCCCAGCCGCATCTTCAATCTTCGGGTCTGCAGCGATTCCCTTTTCTATGGTCTCGAGCGCAAGGCGGTCCATCTCCTCGGGCGGCGCACCCCGATAATTCGGCAATAACGAATACACGGTCGCCAAAGCCAGATAGGACGGTCCGTAATTTTTATCCAAACGAATAGCGTCCAGAAATAGATTGATCGCGCTTTCGAGGTTGCCCGAATCACCACGATGTTCGAGGGCGAACATTCCGCGCATATAACTGTCGTAAGCATCACTATCCGATGGCCGACTCTTGATCAATGTCTGCGCGGATTTTCCGACCAGATCGTCACGAACCCTTTCAGCCACCGACTCCTGCAGTTGAAATAGCGCCACAACTCCACCTTCGACGACGCCACTGTGAGTTACCTCACCGTTTTTCGATATTCGATAACTGATCTTTAGTTCGTCGCCGTTGCGTTGCAAGGTTCCGTACAGCAAGCTTTCGACGGTAAGCAATCTTGCGATTTCATCGTCTTCTTTCCCCGGATACGCAAGACGTGCGTTCTTGACTCTGTACTCCGGCAAGATCTGCAATGTCGTAACGAGCGATTCTTTGAAACCCGACACGAGGTATTCGTCGTCAGCGTTGCCACTCAGGTTCGTAAATGGCATCACCGCGATCGAACGCACTGGGGGCAAATCTGGCGGTGGACTGATGTACGCGATGATGGCGCCAAAACCCAAGACAAGAACCGCAGCAACAATTTTCCACCAGTGTTTGCTGGGACCTGGTTCGGTCACGGAGACAGATGCCGCCTCCGATACCAGCGGGTGATGTAACTGTATTTTCTGAATGAGTCGGTAGCCACGCCTTTGCACCGTCTCGACAAGCCGATGTGGCCTTTGCCGATCATCCAGATGTTTTCTTAGTATGGTGACACACCGCGCTATGGGCTCGTCCGCAGTTGCACGCCCGTCCCAAACGTCGTCGATGAGCTCCTGCTTGGTAACAACGTCAGTATCGCGCCTGGCCAGCGACATGAGGACCCCAAATACCTTGGGTTCCGGGCATATTTCCTGGTCCCCGCGACGCAGAATGCCTTTACCCGGCAAAACTTCCCACTCCCCCAGGTTGAATCCGCTGTTTAGTTCTTCTTCTGTCAGCATCCTGCCCGCTCTCCGTCGGATCTCGTGCAACTATTGAGTCAATCAGGTTTCTTGCGACTTTAGCTGCAATTGTCCGACTGCACACATCTCATTTGCAGAAGTCGTATTACATTGTTACCATGTTACCTGTTTACCAAGTTGAGGCGCATTATGGTAACGACAGCAGTAGTGCGAACACAGACCGGTGTTCGAATTGAGTCCTCTCTCCTCAAAGTCCTAAAAAGTCTTGCGGAGTACACCAATCTTACGCTCGGCGATCTTCTGGAAGGAATCGTTTTGCACGCCTTCGAAGGCAAAGCCCCCTTCTCCCCGGCGACCCTCGACACCATTCTGCAGCTCAAGGCCGATTACGGATGCGAGTTGACGGCAGCCGACAGCCATCAGCTAGTGGAGAGTAACTAGAACAATCCTTCTA
>JALHUQ010000016.1 GCA_022866645.1 Woeseiaceae bacterium
ATGGCTACCAACTCGACGCCATCATCGCAGACACACTGAAGGCGATCGCAGCGGCGTTGGGGAATCCAGCGCTCGTGGACGACGCGATCGTCACTGACTACCGGGACGTCTTTATCCGTGTTCTGGACATAGATCCCCTCACCGCCACGATCATGGAGTTAGCCGATGCGGCCAATGCTGATACGGCATTGCGGACGGCGTTAGGTGACGAACGCGATGGCTGGCTGGACCTCCTGATAAGCACGCAACTCGCAGCGAGTTTTGCGAACGACCGCCTGACCGTCATACGACATTATCCCGCCACTCAGGCAGCGCTTGCCCAAATTTGTCCCGATGATCCGGGCGTTGCGGACCGATTCGAGGTTTTTTACGGCCCGCTGGAGTGTGCCAACGGCTATGTCGAGTTGACCGACGCGCAAACGCAGACCGCTCGAATTGCAGAAGATCAAGCCAAGCGACAACAGCTTGGCCGTCGCATACGAGCACACGACGAATCCCTGGTCTGTGCGCTCGCCGCAGGGCTGCCGCCGTGCGCAGGTACCGCGATGGGGCTTGAGCGCCTGCAAATGGTGCATGATCAGACCGACGATATTCGTGACGTCATTCCCTTTCTGTTTGAGGACCGCAATGAGTAATCTGGATTACGCCCTGCTCAATTCACAATTGCGCGCACTGCTCGCTAACGAGACGGATGCGCTCGCCAGTGCGAGCAATTTCGTCGCGCTACTCTACAACGCCATGGACAGCGTCAACTGGCTGGGAATCTATGTCTTGCGTGGCGACGAACTCGTCCTCGGCCCTTTCCAGGGCAAGCCTGCTTGCGTGCACCTCCCGGTAGGGAGTGGTGTGTGTGGAACAGCGGCAGCAACCCTCAAGACGCAGCGCGTCGCCGACGTGCATCAATTTGCGGGCCACATTGCATGCGACGCTGATTCAAGATCCGAAATTGTCGTGCCGCTGATAACGAATGGCGATCTGATCGGCGTGCTGGATATCGACAGCCCGATAGCGGATCGATTCAGTGCGATCGATCAGCAGGGTGTTGAAAGCTTGTGTGACACTTTTTGTGAGTTACAGAGTCAGCACGAGCGATTTATTTGACGCGCGAAACGTATTCTCGTGATCGCGTGTCGACGCGGATGATTTCGTTCTGATCAACAAACAACGGCACGCGTACTACAGCGCCGGTTGAGAGTGTCGCAGGTTTTACGCCACCACTCGAAGTATCACCTTTCAAACCCGGGTCGGTTGCAACAATTTCGAGTTCGACAAAATTTGGCGCTGCCACGATGATGGGTGCGTCATTCCACAGCGTGACCATGCAAACGTCGCCATCGGTAATCCAGTCTTTTGCGTCGCCCAACGCTGACGCGTCTGCCGCGTACTGCTCAAAGGTGTCCTGCACCATGAAATGCCAGAACTCACCGTCTGAATACAAGTACTGCATGTCCTGATCCTTCACATCCGCTGCCTCAACGACGTCACCGGACTTGAAGGTCTTGTCGATCGTCTTGCCAGTCTTGAGGAATTTGACACGCACCCGACTGAACGCCTGCCCCTTGCCCGGCTTTACGAATTCATTCTCGACGATAATGCAGGGATTGCCATCCATGATGATGCGCAGACCAGATTTGAACTCACTGGTATTGTAATTGGCCATAGTTTTCGCTCTTTATACAAACACCGCCGGGCGGCGGAGAGGCGCCATGATACTAGAGTCTCGCGGCCACACCAGCCGTATTTTCGATGCTGTTAGAGCCTAAATTGCATGGAAACTTGATACAAGTCACGGTTTTGACTTCCCGAGGGCGACGCCGTCTCCGCCTGTGCATAAACTGCCCCCACGGTTAACAAAATACGGATATCAGCGGAACACCGCCGTTGCCAGGAAAATGGATTTGAACGGGCGTCAAAGTATCTCCATAGCCGTTCTGACTGAAAATCAGGACGATGTTGAAATCATCAACAGCGCACTGCGCGATGCGGGCCACGCGGCGCATTGTCTCTGGATATCCACGCCCGACAAACTTGCCGACACCCTGTCTGCCGAAAATGTCGAATTGCTGATACTCAACTGCGATCGCTACAAAGATTCGATTCGCCAGGTCATTAAACAAAAAGACCGTTACAACCCCGAAGTCCCCGTCATCGCAATGCAGGAAACTGCGGACGAGACGAAAATTCAAGAAGCCATGCAGGCCGGCGCCTGCGATCTTGTTTCGTTGTCGCTGAAGAAGCGCCTGCAGTCTGTTGTTACGCGAGAATTGCGAGCACTGCGTGTCGAACGGGCATTGAACTCGACCCTGCAGTCAGCTTCCGCATACAAACGCCAGCTGCGAGATCATATGGAGTCGTCCAGCAGTTCAATCGCGCTGGTTCAGGAAGGCATCGTCACAGACGCCAACGATGCCTGGTTAAAACAATTCAAGGTTAGAGACAAACATGAGTTGGTCGGCATGCCGGTCATGGATACTTTCGAGGCCGAGAGTCAGGCAGCGCTTAAGGGCGCCCTGATCGCGACTATCGGAGGTAAATGGAAAAAGGGCGAAAAACTCATCGTCAAGTCGCAGGTCGATTCTGGTGACAGTGACGAGGTACATCTTGAATTTCGCAAGTTTGATCTCGACGACGGACCCTGCGTTCAAATTCGCATTGCACCTCAGCTGAAGGTGGCGGAAGAGCCGACCAAACTTGTGCACGATGCATTGAAGCGCGACCCGACGACCTTGTTTTACCATCGCGCACAATTTGTCGAAAGAATTACGAAACGCCTGAAAAGAAAGCCACCACAGGGAACGCATTGCCTGGTCTATATCAAGCCTGACAAGTTTGCCGAGGTGCATGACAAGATAGGCATATTGAATTCTGAAGAGGTCCTTGCGCAGCTCGCCGAAGAAGTGCGCAAGCGCCTTCATCCGCGTGACATTGCAGGGCGCTTTGAGGGGACCTCGATCATGGTGCTGCTGGAACGTGGCTCCGCACGCGATGCACAGGTCTGGGGCAAGCAACTTTGTGCTCACATCGCCAAACACACTTTCGAGGTAGGCGAGACGTCGGCAAACATGACCTGTACGGTCGGCGCCTGCGCGGTCAATGAGGTGTTCGGCAGTCTGGAAGAATTCATTGCAGCGACGGTCGGTGCGCACGCACTCGGCAAAGAGGCCGGTGGCAACACCTCATTCCTCGATGAAAGCGGTGAGGAAGACACCAAGCAACGTGAGTTTGACGCTATCTGGGTGAAACATCTGAAAGCCGCATTGATGGACGGTCGCTTCCGTCTCGCACAACTTCCCATCGCCGGACTGCGTAGCGATTCGGTGAAAATGTACGATCTGCTGGTACGTATGATTGACGAGCAAGGTAATTCGGTGCTGCCCTCCGAGTTTTTGCCCGCAGCTGAACGCAACAACATGATGAAAAACATCGACCGCTGGATGCTGCAATCCGCAGTTGAATTTTGTAATCAGAATAATGCTGATCGAGTTTTCGTGCGCCTTTCCAGACAATCAATCACCGACAGTACAACGGCATTGTGGATGGAACAAACGCTGGATGCTCACGATTTCGACTGTTCGCGCCTGGTGATTCAGATTCCCGAGCGCGATGCCGCAAAACACATCAAGCAGACGCAGGCGCTGGTCAAGCATGCGCGAAAACTTGGCATTGGTTTCGCACTTGAACACTACGGCGTTGATCAGGATCGATTCCAGATTCTGGATATATTGAAGCCGAACTACATCAAGCTCGATGGCGAACTGATGCATACGCTGATGACGGATTCGCACTTGCAGACTGCTGTCGGCAATATCGTCAGGGCCGCGCAGGAGCGCAGGATCAAGACGATTGCGGAGCGCGTCGAAAATGCCAACGCTATGGCCGTGCTGTTTCAGCTCGGGCTCGACTTCATGCAGGGACATTATGTTCATGAGCCGGAAGTCGTGCTTCAGGAAGCAGAAGTGGTCGCGGCGAGCACATTGGCCGAGCTATCAGCTGCCAACGGCATTTAGTCGAATTGAGCGAAAATAATACCGTGACATACATCACACTCTATTTGTCGAACCAACCGTTAACGCCCGGCTCCCCTCAAATCTTAAAATAGATCGCCAGTCGACAGCGCGAATCCGATTCTTGCTGACAATTGATCATTGCGGAGTGAGAGACAGTGAAAGACACATCAAACAGAGTTACTCGAGCCCGCCGCAGCTTGCCGGCCATCGTTGCAGTAGGTAGCAGTCTGGCTGCTCTACCGGCCGCCGCACTTGAACTCGGCGACCTGACAGTTCACTCCCGTCTCGGACAACCGCTGCGTGCCAGCATCGCGTACGCGCTCGGACCATCCGAGCAGATTGATAGTTACTGCATCAAAATGCGTCCGGGGTCATCGCTAAGCGGCCTGCCCGGGTTTGGAGATGCGACAATCAGCGTCGCAAACGGCGTCATCATGTTGACCGGACATTCGGCTGTTCGAGAGCCCATGGTCTCGGCACACGTTGTAATTAATTGCCCCTACTCCGGGAACCTCAGTCGCGAATATCTGATATTCATTGATCCTTTGATATCACCGTACGAGCAGGCCGTTGTCACTCAGCTGGCCAGCCCATCGGCTGATTCGATCGCAGCAACACCCATCACCATAAGCCGCCCGGTGGACAAAGCGACGCCCCAGCCGATACTGAAAGGCATCAGCAAAGGAGCGCGTTACCAGGTGCAACGCGGCGATTCGCTGTCGATCATTGCCCAGCGTATTGAGAATCGTTCGATCAGTTTGTTTGCAGCAGTGAATGCCATCTTCGATGCAAATCCAGATGCGTTCCTGGATAACGATCCGAACCGGTTGAAAGCCGGAAGCTGGCTCTCGATTCCGGATTTCGACGCTAACGCGTCTGTGATCGTCGCAGCAGAACCATCGGCCGATGCCATTGCAGCCGCCTATGCCGACACCGAGGCCTACGAGCCCTACTCTGTCGCGGAAATCGTGCCGGTTGAAGTAGCGGCAGTATCGCCGGTTAGCGAAGTTATCCTCGATGACCTGGCGCAAACAGGCGCCAATACCGACGCCTTGCGGCCCGGCGACATTATTTTTGACGCTCAGCTTGAGGGGCCGACAACGGCTTCATCATCGCCCAACGTTCCAACAGCAATTATTTCCAGCAAACCCAAGAATACCGAGAGTTCCGCGTCGCCATCCTGGCTCGCCTGGCTCGCTGGCAGTGGTCTCGCATTGATTTTTGCACTGTTAATGTTTGGTCGGCGCTTACGTGGACAGCGCGGTACGCCTGCCCTGGCTGCCGAGCAGCCAAATCAGCGCCATTTCAGCGATGCGGATACCGCAGACACCGCGAATGTCGAAGCGCTAGTGGTCGATTTCGACCTCTCCGACGAGTCTCCTACTGAGGAAAACCTGATCCTTGATGCGGATCTCATCATCGGTACGGGTCTCACCGACAGGTCGGAATCGGACCTGTCGCAAGACTTTGGTTTCGCGACAACGACGGAACTCGATATCGAATTGCCCTTTGCAACGATTGCCAGCATCGCTGACGAAACTGACATGCTGCCACCGCTACGAGTAAGCGAGCAGTCAATTCTTGATAGCGAGATTTTTCCGGAGGATGACGATTACGATATGTCTGTGATCGTAGACGCGACG
>JALHUQ010000146.1 GCA_022866645.1 Woeseiaceae bacterium
CGATACTGGCGAACGCCACACGCCGACTCTTGTAGACGTAGACGCCGAGCGCAAAGAGTCCGAAGACGATGATGGTATCGACGATAGCGGCTGCCCATTCGCCTCGCATGTAGCGCAGGACCAAAAATGGCAGAATGCCAATAGCTCCGGCAGCGCAAAAAATTACCGGCAGATGACTTTCTATGGAACGCTGCAGAGGCTCAGACGCGACACCTTTCCGCCACGCATCCAGCCCAGATTTTGAGTCCTCCACTCGATCATCCTTTGCCTGTTCGAGACCGCAAGGTTGCGCCCTCGAAAGAGTCGCGACGGTGCCTGAAAGCTGGCGGACTGTCAAAAAAAAAGCGACTGAAAACTTGTTCAGTAGCTCAATGACGGATGCGCCAGACTTTCCGACTACGAGCGTTTGAAGCGGCTGAAGAAGCCGCGTTTGGAATCTTCATCCATATCGTCGTGCGTCACGGGTGGTCGTACGTTCAGCGCTTTCAAAGTCTGAGTCATCGACGTATTGATCTGCTCTTCGATCGATTCAGGCTTTCTGGTTGGTGCTGGTACTGACCTTGTCGCCGCATCGAATTGCGGCTCGCGCAGCGAGGGATGCAGGTCGGCATTGAGTGCCCGCACGGTTTTAAGTCGTTGCGATGCAGAAAGGTCCATGCCGCCATCGTCGAGTTTCTTCGGTGCTTGAAGCGTAACCTCGTAGTCGGGCGTGGGGCTGCCATTAGCGACCTGTTCACCCTTGGCTACACCGTTGTATTCGTCATTTGCAGATTCATTGCGCGGCCGTTCTGAATGAAACTGTGCCGCAACAAAATTAATTTCATCGCCGAACAGGGTTTCCGCCATCCTGTCGTCGACATCTTCAAGTGATTTCGCCTTCGCGAGTTCCGCCGCAATTTTCTCGAGTTCGGCGTCTGCTTTTCTGTTCGTTTTCGGCGGCAGATTGAGCGTTGGTATGTCGATTTTCTTTGCCGACGGCGCTGCCTCCGCAGATGCCGGCGCACTTATCTCTCCTGGCTCATCGATAAGATTGTTTGCTATCCGCTGGCTAATCGCATGGTCCAGCGTGATCTCGGGTATGACATCAGGGACTTTGGGCCGCGGTTTCGGCGCCGGCTTCGAGTCGGTGGCTACGGGTTCCGGATCGTTGTTACGCCCGAAAGCTAGAGCGGCCTCCAGGGCAGCGATGTCGGGCCTTAGTTCGGCGACCGTGGGGTCTCGATCCCAGGCGGGAACCTCGTCAGCATCTGATTCGGCAGCGATCTTTTGGTCCTGGACAGGCTCGGGTTCGGCTTCCGGTTCGGCTTCGGCTTCCAATTCCCATTCTGGTTCTGGCGTCGGCGTCACTGCAGCAAAATGCGGTGCCAGAATCTCAAGATCCGGCAGTGTGTCCTGAATGAATTCGGGAATCTCGATCTCCGGTCGCAATTGTGGCGGAGTCTCGACGGCGGACTCTGCGAATACGATGACGGGTGCCGCTATAACCTGCTCCGGCACTGCCATGGGTTTCGGCGCAGGTGAAGGCGGCTCAGGCTCGGCAGCGGCAGCGGGCAAACTTTGAGCGATGACGAGATCAGGTGTCAGAACCGGCAATGGCGCAGGCTTAGCCCTTAGGTCAAAGCCCGCAGCGCTCAGCCCGTATTCGTTTTCGGCAACACGGGCCAATAACTCGGATGAAACTTTAGACAGGTCCTGGTCACTGGCTGCTGCTAATACGGACTCAACCAGATTGTTGTTGATTCGAAGTATTCCGCCACTGAGGTGATGTAGCAACGGAGCGGCATTCACCTCAAATACGCGTTCGAAATCGCCACCTGCCAGTCGGAAACAGTGTCTCAAGTACCCGCGCAGCTCGGCAGCGCAAAACGGCGCCACTTGGTAGCGATTGCGAATGCGTTGTTGCATTCGAGCAAGCTGAGGTCCAACGAGCATCTTGTGCAGGTTTTCGTCACCCATCAAGACAACGCTGGCACCTTCAGATTCGCCGGCGTCCGAGGCAGTCAGCGCCTCCAGCTCAGCGAGTGTTTCGGCGCCCAGGTGAGCTGCGTCTTCGACGGCAATAAATACACGTGCGTTGTTGGCCTCCAGCGCTTTTAAGCTACGTCGAAACAGCCCAAATCGTTGGATAGTTCCGTCAGGTCTGTTCTGGACTCCCAGTTCATCAAGTAAGTATTCAAGCACATCTTTGCTGTCAAGACGCATCCGTGCCAGATGAACAATCTTGCGACTGTCGCTGATGGATTCCAGAGCACGGTTGACGAGCGTCGTTTTGCCTGAACCTGCTGGTCCCGAAACGGTGACGATGGAGTCACGGCCAGCAAGCGCCTTCTTGAGTCCGGCCATAATCGTAGCGATTTGCGGCCCGACGAATACGTCGGTGCCGGACGCATTCTTTCGAAACGGTCGTTTCTTAAGCCTAAAGTGTTGTTCGTACATAACGATCCGATCAGCTTTCGTAGGGCCGCTAATTTATGTTGGCCTTACCGGACCGCCAGTTTGGGTGCAAAGGCGCCCGAATTCAGGGAGTTATGTCACAAAAATCGCTCTGAACACCCCAATTTATGGGGTTTTCCGTGATTTTCGAGCCCCGGGCATAAAGGACTGCGCTGCAGGTCCAAAACCTTCAGAATACGCGCTCGCACCGTGCCGAAAAAACCAGGAACCTGAGGAATTATCAAGCATGCGCATCCTTACCATCATCGGGATTTTCGTATTTGCCGTCGCCGGCGTCTGGATCATGGGTAGCCTGCGGCCCGAGCCACCCAAAAAGGAACGTGTGGAGCTCGATCCCCTGGTTGAAGTCATCGTTCTTGAAGAGATGACAGCGAATTTCGAAATAGGCAGCCAGGGGACCGTTAGCCCGAGGACCGAGACCACGCTCAGCGCCGAAGTGGCAGGGACAATCAGCGAAATCTCGCCAAAGTTTGTCGCTGGCGGCGTTTTTCGTGCTGGCGAAGTACTGATGAGAATCGATCCGACTAATTACGACGTCGCACTTTTGCAGGCGGACGCACTAGTCACTCAGCGACAGATCGAATATGACGGTGCCAAGAAATTACAGAGCCAGGGCTACAGAGCTGAATCGGAATTCGCATCCGCTGCTGCTGCGCTGGCCACTGCAAAGGCAGAAAGCGTGCGAGCACGGCGTAATCTGGAGCGAACATTTATTCGTGTTCCGTACGAGGGGATCGTACGTAGCAAGGAAACGGACCTGGGCGAG
>JALHUQ010000147.1 GCA_022866645.1 Woeseiaceae bacterium
ATCGTGCCCGTCGAGAACAGTATTCGTTACGCGCACAACTGCTCTGCGACCCTGCATATCGTGAATGGCGACCATCGTCTGACTGACAATATTGGTGCTATTAACGAATACCTGGCGCAATTTATTAGAACGATAACAAGCACTCAAAATTGAGGGGAAATGAAATGAAAAACCTTTTTATATTGCTGGCGAGTCTGGCTTTGTTCGCATGCGGCGGCGGTGATTCCGGCGGTTCGGCTGAAAAAGCGGTAGATAGTGCTGCAGACGCGGTTGAAGAAACCATGGATTCGACGGCCGATACAGTCGAAGAGGCCGCCGATGGAGTTGACGCCGGGCTGCACGATGCGATGGACAGTGCTGAAGGCGTTGGCGACGTGATGGAAGATCACATGGACGCCCTTGATGAAACCCTCGAGGACACTGACGAAGCCGTCACCGAGTAGAGTTACGGTGACAGTGACCCTAACACCTCAGTTAAGGTCACTGTCACCTTAACTATTGTTAGAGGGGCAGGCGCAGACCTTCTTTTGCGAACCTGAAGCCGCGCTTCTCCACTTCTGACTGCGCCGGGCTGCCGTCGATCAACAGCGGATTCGTGTGATTCATGTGTATGAATATCACGCGCGCCCTTTCCGCATCGCTGAGCTCGTCGAACAAGGCCATGCTTTCTGCAACGAAGGGGTGTTTTATCGCGCTCATGTCACGGCCTGGTAACTCGCCATCAGCAAAAAACGTGGCGTCGAGAAGCGCGTAGTCGACTTCACGTATGACATCGCGGATATCTGTCGACCAGTCTCCCCACTTATCAATATCGGGAATAAATACCGCTGATTTGTTCGGTCCGTCGATGCGGAATCCCACCGTTTCGGAATATTCCTGCCGATGAGGCACCTGAATCGGGGTGACCGTCAGGCCTCCATTCAATTCGACGGGTACACCATCCGCCAACGGCATAAGTTGAATGTTCTGAAGCCTGAGCAATTGATCCCAGGGTCCGTTGTTTGACAAATACGCGGCCATAATCGGCATGGCATAAACCGGAATATCCTTCGCGCCGACGGCTTCGCGACCGAAATGCATCAGACCCGTGTAATGACCGATATGTGCATGCGTTAGAAACACCCCGTCCAAGGCATACTCGGTATCGGGTGCCGATTGATGAAGCTGATAGAGCTGCTCGCGTATGTCAGGCGTGGCGTCAAACAGATACTTCGTCTAGCTGGCCGTATCGACAACAGCAATAGAACTCGCGAGTCGTCGCAGTTCTTCGTTTTCCCATGCTCTCATGCAATGCGGCTGATAGCAGTTGGCTTGCGGGTAACCGGCGTCTTGCGCAATTCCCAGTACTTGAATGTAGACGTCGGGTTCCGCGAACGTGAGCGCCGGAAGAGTCAGAAACAGCAAAGTTATGTATCGAATCATGCGCTTACCTAGCGCCGAAAATATCTGAAAGTCAACGACCTGCTGACCCCATCTTTTGGGTAGACTTGTTCGCCATGAGTGTCACTGGATTCATATTTCGCCCGTTGTACTGGGCGTTTGGGAAAGTGTTCTCGGTATGGGCGCGACCGGCCATACGGCCTGAGTCGCCAGCAGACTACATTACCGACAGCGCGGCGGCCGTCTGCTATGTTCTTGAGACCGGCGGACTCGCGGATGTACTGGCGCTTGAGCGAGCCTGTGCTCAAAATGGCATGCCGTCGCCAACCGAAGCCTTCGAGTTTTGCGGCGTTCGCGAGGCCAAACGTTTTATCGTCATGCGACGCAATAAAGGCTTCTGGGTGCGTCGGCCCAGCACGACTGCTTCGCAACGACTCAAGCGCCTCGTTGAAGGCGCGGAAAAGTGCGAACAGGAATTACTGCTGATTCCCGTTGCAATCTACTGGGGGCGCTCGCCGGACAAAGAACACTCTGTGTTCAAATTGATGCTGTCTGAAAACTGGGAAATCGTCGGCCGCACGCGAAAGTTCTTTGTGACGCTGCTGCACGGCCGCAATACTCTGCTGCGATTCAGTCACGCCTTGCCAATTCGCTCAATTTGCACGGGCGACATAGACGCGAAAATTGCCGTCAGGAAAGTTTCCCGAATTCTCCGCGTACATTTTCGGCAACGGCGGACGGCAACCGTCGGGCCTGATCTTTCCCACCGACGTACTCTGGTGCAGCAAGTCCTCCGTACACCGGCAGTCCGTCAGGCGATCATCGCGGAGGCAGGGGATGATTTTCGGAAACAGGAGGTTTCTCGACGCAGGGCCGAAAAATACGCGCTGGAGATCGCCGCCGACATCTCATTTCCTACCATCCGTATCCTGGTTCGCTTGCTGAGGTGGCTATGGAATCGAATTTACGATGGTGTCGAAGTGAATCATATGGATCGTCTGCATGATGTTGCCAAAAGCAAGGAGGTCATCTACGTTCCGTGCCATCGCAGCCACATCGATTATCTGTTGCTGGGCTACGTCACTTATGTAGAAGGTTTGCATCTCCCGCACGTTGCGGCCGGAATCAACCTGAACTTACCGATCGTCGGCGGCATACTGCGTCGCGGTGGCGCCTTCTTCCTGCGCCGCACCTTCAAGGGAAATCGCCTCTATGCGACGGTCTTTGATGCCTACATCAACCAGGTGCTGGTCAAAGGTTCTTCGATGGAATATTTCGTCGAGGGCGGCCGTAGCAGAACCGGACGGTTGCTGCCGCCCAAGGGTGGCATGCTGGTAATGACGGTCAACTCCTACGTCAAGAGCCAGCAGAGACCGCTCGTATTTGTACCAATTTACTTCGGTTACGAAAAACTATTTGAAGGTGATTCGTTCATCAACGAACTGGGTGGCGCGGAAAAGAAAAAGGAATCGATAGGCGGTCTGGTGAGTACCATCAGGTCCTTGCGCGACCATTTCGGCAAGGTTTACGTCAATATCGGCGAGCCAGTCGAACTGGAACCGATACTGAATCGCCTGCATCCTGAGTGGCGCGAATACGAATACGAATCCGAGAGCAGCGAGCGGCCACCGTGGTTGGCGGCGATCGTCGAGGAACTTGGCACGGAAATCATGCAGGGCATTAATTCGGCCGCCGCGGTTACGCCGATCAGCTTGCTGGCCTATGTGTTGCTGGCAACGCCGAAACAAACAATTGGTCTGGACGAGTTGCGACGCCAGATCGAGGTGAGTCTTAAGGTGTTACAGCGCTTCAGATACTCGGACTCCGTCACGATGCCGGACTGGAGCGCGGACAAAATCATTGAGCACGGCGAAAAGCTGGAGGTTATCAGCCGCTCAGCACACCCGATGGGTGAGGTCATCCACATGACCGAACGCACTGCCGTTTTGATGACCTATTTTCGTAACAACATTCTGCATCTGTTGGCCGTGCCGGCTTCCGTGGCTTGCTGTTTTATTCAGGGGCGGCAACTTCCGCATGAGGAATTGCAGCGCCTGATACGTCTGATCTACCCGTTCATGAAGAGAGAGCTGAGCATGAAGTGGAATCAAGACGAAATTGATGACGTTACGACCGAGGCGATCAAGTCTCTGATCGACCTGGAGATTCTGTCCTACAGTAGTGACAGGAAAACATTGGTGCGACCACCGGCCGGCTCCGCAAAAGCGTTTCAGTTGCTGATGCTCGGCCAGTCGATGGTGCCCATGTTACAACGATTCTATCTTGCCATCGCCATACTGGTGAGTAATGGCTCGGGCGTATTAACACGCTCGCGTCTTGAGGTAATGTGCGAGCAAAGTGCCGAGCGCCTGTCGATGATCTACGGTTTGCACTCTCCCGACTTCTTTAACAGGTCGCTGTTTCAGGATTTTATCCGCACATTGCAAGAGCTTGGCGTCCTCAGACGCAACGCTGACGGGCTGATAGAGTTTGACGACGACCTGACGAACATCGGTGCCGACGCGCGACTGGTGCTCGGGGAGGAAATCCGGCACAGCATCCTGTCACTCACGGTTGCGGCCTGATGAAAGTCGTATCGCTGTATCGGTTTCTGGACCTCAAGGATCCGGAGACTTTTCGAAAGCAGCTGAAAACACTGTGCGACGAGCAGGGCCTGCTCGGTACCGTGCTGGTCGCGGCGGAAGGGTTCAACGGCACCCTGGCTGGCAGTGAAGAGGCAGTTCGCACGGTCATGGACTGGATGCGCGAGCGATTCGGTATCAATGAAGAACTGGATGCGCGCTGGACGGATGCAAGCGAGGCGCCGTTTCGAAAAATGCGCGTCAAGGTCAAACCGGAGATTGTCACGCTGGGCCGGCCCGATATCCTTCCGCATAAGAACACCGGCGTGCATGTGGATGCCAGGCGATGGAACGAACTTATCGCCGATCCTGACGTGTTACTGATCGATACGCGTAATCATTACGAAATCGAAGTCGGTACATTTCCGGGCGCGATCGATCCAGGCAACGACAGTTTTCGAGAATTTCCGGAGTTCGCGAAGGAGTTGGCCGAGCAGTCAACAAATCGACGGCTGGCGATGTTTTGTACCGGCGGCATACGCTGCGAGAAAGCGACGGCGCTCATGCTCGAACTTGGCTTCGACGAGGTATACCACCTGCAGGGCGGGATTCTGAATTATTTGTCCGAGATCGATGCGGCGGAAAACAAATGGAGCGGGGAGTGCTTTGTTTTCGATACTCGCGTGGCGGTTGATCGCGACCTCGCGGAAGGTGGCTACGTGCAGTGTCATGCCTGTCGCAGACCGCTGAGCTTGGCCGACACGCAGTCGCCCGACTATCGGGAGGGCGTGTCCTGCCCGCTCTGCGTCAACGAGGCGGACGCTGACCGGCGCGCGCGCCTTGAGGAGCGCCGCAAGCAGGTGGCGCTGGCAGCGCAGCGTGGCGAACGGCATATTGGGCCGAAAACCTGAACTGCGACCTTGCGCCGGTGGCCAGGAAGGACTAAAAAGGTTGCCATGACTCAGCGAACGCTACGAAACATCCGGAATTCGGCACCCCGCCGAATGTTCAGTGTGTTCGTCATTTTCTGGCTGAGTCTGGCGATTACGCCTTGCGCGATGGCAATGGAAACTGCCAAGGGCTGTCCGCATGCTCCAGCGCTTGCCACGCAGGAGGTCGGCCACCATGGCCACCACAATGCCAATACGACGCACGATTGCAAAACGATGCAATCGGACTGCTGTGATCGCGACGCGGCCAGCGTGGATAGCCGCGCCAGCAAACTCAAGAGCTCGTCCGATGATCTGTCGATCGTCGCTGTCGACATACCCTGGTTCGCGGACCCTACAGAGTCCGTGCAGGAGCCTGCAATACCTCCGCCCGACCCGGTCGGGTTCTCGCCACCGCTGCACAAACTTTATTGCGTCTATCTGAATTAGATAACTCCCCACCGTAAGCCGTCTCAATCCGGTTTTCACCGTAGGAGTTATTTTGATGTATTCCCGATTTGGGCCAATGCCCGATTACAAAACAGTCCGTCGCGCCGCTACTGGCTTAACGACGTCATCGTATTGCCTGGCAGTCATTGCAGGCACGCTGCTCGCGTCGCCCGCATTCGGGCAGACCATTCCCCTCACTCTGGCCGAGGCGGAGGACCGGGCGCTGGTCGCTGAGCCGGGTCAGTTGGCGCTGCAGGCAAAGGCAGCCGCATTGTTGGAGCGTGGTGTCGTTGTCGGTGAATTACCGGACCCGATGTTGCGCGTCGGCCTCAACAACTACCCGATTCAGTCGGGCGGGTTTTCGACCGAAGGCATGACTAACGCGGCCGTCGGCTTGCAGCAGGCATTTCCGGCGGGTAAATCGCGTTCAATCAATGTGCGCCGCCAGCAATGGCTGGCCAGCGAGATGACCGAGAACGCCGAGGCCCGAGGGCGCAATGTATTGGCGGCCACACGTCAGGCATGGCTCGACGTTTATTACTGGGAGCGGGCGCACGCGCTGGTCTCCGAGTCGCGGCCGTTTTTCGATGATTTGGCGACCATCACCCGTTCGTTGTATGGCGTCGGCCGCAAGAACCAGCAGGACGTACTGCGCGCTGAGCTTGAGCTCAGCCGACTGGACGATCGTCTCATCGAAATAGAGCGGCAGCGTTCGCGCTCGCGAGCGGCACTCGGCGAATGGATCGGACGCGATGCATCACGCCCCGTCGCGGGGCAGTTGCCCGTCTGGGATCAGGTTCCCACACTGGAGTCGATGCAGACGGCCTTGCTTCAGCACCCGATGTTGCGCGCCGCCGATGCGCAGGTTGATGCGCAAACCGCTGGCGTCGATCTGGCGAACGAACGTTCCAAGCCTAACTGGGCCCTTGATGTAGCGTACAGCTATCGCGAAGGCTACCTGCCCACTGGCGAATCGCGATCTGATTTCATCAGCGTTGGCGTCACCGTCGGTTTGCCGTTCCTGCGCAAGAAATCAGTCGACAGCAATCTGTCAGCTGCCCTGCAGGAGAAAACGGCGGCGCTGTCGAGTCGCGAACAAATCTTGCGCGGACTCGGCAGTCAGCTCGAAGCGGAGTACGCGAGATGGAATGATCTCGCGCGGCGATTGACACTCTATGAAACGCGGATTTTAGGCCAGTCGAACGAAAATGCAGAAGCCTCGTTGCTGGCATACCAAAGTGACCGGGGCGATTTCGCGAATGTCATGCGCGCCTATGTTGATGACCTGAACACCCGAATTGACCACACTCGCCTGCAGGTAGATCGAGCGCAGTCTTATGCCGTGCTCGCAAACCTCGGAGGATTTCCACGATGAGCAAAACAACTTACTCAGTCATAGGCATTCTTGTCGCGATCGCTGTCGGCATTCTGATCGGCCGATCTATGGGCGTGTCATCAGACCCATCTGGCAATACTGCTGATAGTAGCGAGCGCAGCGTTCTTTATTGGGTTGCACCTATGGATCCAAATTATCGGCGCGACGAACCCGGTAAATCGCCCATGGGTATGGACCTGATTCCGGTCTACGCGGATGAGGTTGATGGTCAGCCGGGCGTGGTCTCGATCGATCCAACGATAGTCAACAACCTCGGTGTTCGCACTGCGAAAGCACAGTACGGTCTGTTACCGCAGAGGATAGCGACAGTAGGCTACGTTAGTTACGACGAAGACACCGTGCAGCACGTGCATACGCGCGTCGATGGCTGGTTAGAAAAGCTGGCGACCAAGTCCAGTGGCGATCCGGTAACGAAGGGGCAGTTGTTGTTCGAATTGTATTCACCGACCTTGGTGAATGCGCAAGAGGAGTACCTGGTCGCCCTTCGGAGTGACAACAAACTATTGCTGAGCGCATCGCAGGACCGCCTTCGAGCGTTCGGTGTTGGCTCGAGTGAAATTTCGCGTCTGAAAAAGGACAGGACCGTGCGTCAACGCGTCCCTGTCTACGCTGAGGCGGATGGAGTCATTGCGGATCTGGGTGTTCGGGAAGGCGTTTTTGTAACACCGTCAACAGAGATCATGTCGGTGGCCAAGCTCGACCGGATCTGGGTGTTGGCCGAGGTTTTCGAACGTCAGGCCGCGTGGGTCCACGCTGGACAGAAGGCCACGGTCGAACTCGATTATCTGCCGGGCAAAACCTGGCACGGCGTTGTTGACTACGTATATCCGGAACTTGACCCCGTCACCCGTACGCTGAAGGTACGTATTCGATTTGAAAATGACGCGCTAACCTTGCGACCCAACATGATCTCGCGGGTCGCAATTCAAGCCGACGCGTTCGGTAAAGTCGTTCATGTGCCTCGGGAAGCCGTCATACGGGGTGGCTCCATTGATCGAGTTGTTATCGCTCTGGGTAACGGTCGCTTTCGCGTCCAGCCGGTGAAAATCGGTATCGAGTCTGGCGATCGGATAGCAATCCGATCCGGGCTCTCGGACGGCGATGATATCGTGGTATCCGGTCAATTCCTTATCGATTCGGAATCCAATATTTCGGCCGCGTTGTCTCGCATGGAGTCCGAAAAATGATTGCCGGACTGATTCGATGGTCAATAGGGAACCGGGTACTGGTTCTGATCATGACCCTAATGATAACGGCCTCGGGTCTGTACGCAGTGAGTCAGACGCCCGTCGATGCACTGCCGGATTTGTCAGATGTGCAGGTCATCATCAAGACCTCGTTCCCCGGTCAGGCACCTCAGGTAGTCGAAGATCAGGTGACGTATCCTCTGACCACCGCAATGTTGTCGGTGCCCAAGGCCGTCAACGTGCGCGGCTACTCGTTTTTCGGTGATTCCTATGTGTACGTTATTTTTGAAGACGGCACCGATTTGTATTGGGCCCGGTCACGTGTGCTCGAGTACTTGAGCCAGGTTTCCGGTCGACTGCCCGATAGCGCAAAGCCAGCGCTGGGGCCCGATGCAACTGGCGTAGGTTGGGTATACGAATATGCCTTGCTGGACCGCAGCGGTCAGCACGACCTCGCGCAACTTCGAAGTTTGCAGGACTGGTTCCTGAAGTACGAGCTACAAACGGTTCACGGTGTAGCGGAGGTCGCAACGATCGGCGGCATGGTGCGCCAATACCAGGTCGTGGTTGATCCGGACAAGCTGAGCGCTTTCGGTATTCCGCTTGCGAAACTCAAGATGGCCATCCAGCAGGGTAACCAGGAAACCGGCGGCTCGGTCAT
>JALHUQ010000148.1 GCA_022866645.1 Woeseiaceae bacterium
CGGCCCGTTTCCGGTTTCTTCATAAGCGGCAGGCCCCACTCTTCGAATTGGTGGACAGTGGAGTCAACATGACGGGCCATATCAAACAGCAGGTCTTCGCGCACCATACCCATCAAGTCGATCCGCGCATACTCCACGTGGTCTTCCGGATTGTTCTCACCCCACCGGGTACCCATGTAGCAGTTGATGGCGTAAAGCCCCTGAGCGACGGCGCCGGAGCGGTCGATGTTGGCCTTTTCGGCAATCACAATTTTCTTGTCCTGGCCCCAGAATCGCGCTTCAAAGGCCGCGCCGCATCCGCCCAGACCTGCGCCGGCAACCAGAATGTCGATGTTGTCTTCTAAAATTGTTTTGTATGCCATCAGTACACCACACCTTTTTTGAACTTGAGGCCATTTGATTTCAGTGTATGCACGTCGCCATCGTCAAAGCGGATATACTTGGGTTCGTTGTATAACAACTGGCTGTCGCGCATCTCTTGGGTCGGTGCAGGAACATCCGCGAGTTTCGGGGTGGCCGAGCCCCACGGCTTCGTGGTGATTGGCGACAGAAAGTTCTTTTCCGTGCCATTTCTGAATTTGATGCGCCAGGCGATCGTGCCTTTGTCCTCTTCGCGGAGCACGCGTACGCTGTGCCCGAGCGGTGCAAAGTCAGCGTAACCGCGCACGTCAATGGCGTTCTGAGGACAGGCTTTTACGCAGGCGTAACACTCCCAGCACATGTCGGGCTCAATATTGTAGGCGCGCCGATACGTCTTATCGATATGCATAATATCGGAAGGGCAGATATCAACGCAGTGCCCACACCCATCGCATCTGGTCATGTATACAAAAGTAGGCATAAGGTTATTTCTCTCTGTTCAGAAGATTGATGTTGATCGGTTGTAGGGACTGTAAACAAATGTTAACAGCTCCTAGTAATGGCGCGGCTTTTCGCGCTTGATGCCAAGCCCCATGCTCAAAGGTGCATCCTTCAGCAACTCCATGGAGTGACGATCCCGGTCCGCCGGATTGGTCCGGTCCGCCGTTTCGGGCAGGTTGTTGCGCGTACCGTTGGCTTTCGACATCCGCTTTTCAAACGCGGCTGCCGGTTTGAAGAACATGTGGGCAAATTTGGACCACACGACGGTGCCAAACAGCACCGTTGTCGCCAGCAGGTACGCGGCAAGCGCAATCATTGTCCAGGAACTGCCTGAAGCACTCAGGTATGCCCAAACCAGGGCTAAAGTGACACTTGCCAGAAGCGAAAGGATAAACAGGTCGGCACGAACAATGCGAAATGGCGAATTGCCTTCGGCGGCAACATCGACCCGGATAAAAAACCAGAACCAGTAGCCACCGACGCACACAGCCAATGCTCCGAGCCACCACAGTTGCGGCAGAATAGCAGGGGTGGGCATGGCGGGCGTCGGATACCAGAAGACCATGATGAAAGTGGTCGCGGCATGGATGATGAACCCGTACATCGTCAGCAAATGCGCAATCCGGCGGCGCGTATTACAGAATTCGCCGGATGCCATGACATCTACGACAGCTGTTTGAACTGCGATAGATATGATTTCTCCACCACTGACTTTTTTTGCGCTTTTGCTTTTGGATTTTTGCCAATTGTTAAAGAAGTACTTGGCACTGCCTTTGTGTATGGTGTCGAATAGCGTGCCACCCGCCACGAGTATGATCATCAATATGATGTAAGCCTGAATGATAAAGGGCGATATGGTTGCAGATAGCTCTGCGAATGGATTGATAGTAAACATCTAATTCCCCATCGTAAGACAGTTTTAATAAAACGTCGGGACCATTCAGACCCCGTTATCTAACATCATGTTTAATCTAAATAATATCGTGAATTATCAGCAAGCAGCAAAAACATTTCACCGGGCGGAAGTATGTCTCGCTGGACCACTCGTGACGTAATTTATTAACGTGCATTTTACTGATCCAGCGTTTCGTAATAGTTTCGAAGTATCTACACAATCTCCGGCATAACGCATTTCAATGGGATAATCCGCTTGAGTGACGCGGATAGGAAGAATAAACCACGAGTTACCTGATTTGGCAAGTATGTTTGTTCAACGACGGAAGAGAGACTCATGCGGTGGGTAGATGAATTGGGCCTGAAAGCGATCCACGGGGTCGGCGGAACATGGAACACCTGTCAAAAAAACCGAAATCGGCGTCGGCAGCCACAATGGTCCCTGGGCTTCAGCCCAGATGAGTTGTGAAAGGTGTGCAAATATTGGAGTAGCCGTGTACTGGGCTGTTATCGATACATCCAGATCCTTCGTGCAGCAAATTCGATTCCAGCGCACGATGCGTTTTGGTGTTAGTGCCATCATCTGAGGGCCGTAGTTGGCCGTTAGCGGTAGTCACTGATGAGTTGACAACAAGTTCGGCTTCGGGTCGTTTGCGGTCCTAGTAGCCTTCAAAATAGATATTCCGGTGTTCAACAGATAGCAGAACTCTGCTGGTCGATATTATTAGGGGAAATAAGTTCTCAGTTCGGCCAGGAGCAATGGGATGGACTCCTCCTCCCTTACGGCATCTATGTGCCAGACTGGAGTAGTTAGCCACCAGTCGCAAGAAAGAAGGAGTCCACCATGAATATTAGTCGTATCGGAATTGATTTGGCAAAGAACGTGTTTCAGTTGCACGGTGTTGATCGTCAGGGAAAGGCGGTGTGGAAACGCCGATTGAAGCGTGATCAATGGCTCAAGGCAGTGTTGGACCAGGCAACTCCTGGTTGCGAAATTGGCATAGAAGCTTGTGCCGGGGCCCATCATTGGGCTCGCGAGCTTGAGTCCCGAGGTTACACGGTTAAGTTGATAGCCCCGCAATTCGTAAAGCCGTACGTAAAGAGCAACAAGAACGATGCCAATGATGCCGAGGCAATCGCTGAGGCCATGAGTCGACCGAACATGCGCTTTGTAACGGTAAAGAGTGTCGAGCAACAGGATATTCAGGCGACCCACCGCGTTCGCTCTGAACTGATGTCACAACGCACCGCCAAGGCCAACCAGATCCGTGGCCTGGTGGCCGAGTACGGTCTCGTCGCAGCACAAACGATGTGTGCACTGCGAGCAGCGATCCCATGTTGGTTAGAAGATGCCGAGAACGGTCTGACGGGTCACTTCCGTTCGCTGTTGCACGGTGTATGGACCGATCTGGTTACCCTGGATGATCGTGTATGTGAACTGGATCGGGGGATACAGAAACTTGCCAACAACAACGAAGTCACCCAACGGCTACAACAGTTACGTGGTGTGGGTCCGTTGGTTGCCACTGCATTGGTCGCCACGGTCGGTGATGCCCGCCAATACCACAGGGGCCGGCAGATGGCTGCTGCCATCGGGCTCACCCCGAGGCAACACAGCAGCGGGGGAAAAGACCGTTTGCTGGGCATCAGTAAGCGCGGTGATGTTTACTTGCGCAGCATGTTGATACACGGAGCCCGCGCGGTGGTCTCACAAGCCAAACACAGAGATGACCGACTCAGTCGGTGGGTCATCGGCATTGCGCAACGGCGGCATCCGAATGTAGCGGCTGTGGCGCTGGCCAACAAAACGGCACGCATGGCTTGGGCCATGCTGCGCAATGAATCAGATTACGATCCTGACTTCTCGATGAGCTGAGACAGGATAAACACGGAGAAACTCAACTACGATTGCTAAGCAAACTGCATGATGGCAAACAGGTCGAACCGGCGTCGGTCAAACCCGGAAATGTCCGAGTACTCGAAGTACGTAGGAGCGATAGGGAACTGACGCGCGAATAACCCATTATGGCCCGGCATCAACGTATGCCAACTTAAGAGGCCGGATATACGTATGCAGTCGTGCCATGTCTGCCAGAACAGATTGCTTGCAATGAGGAGGAGTCCATATACGGTCGTTCGCAATCAGTTTGACCACCTCTGATAGTCAGGCAACATTTCCAATGTTTTCCGAATATGGTCTTGAAACTCGGTTGAAAACCAAGTTCCTCGCTTCGCCCACCAATCCCTGAACCCTGGCGTTCCCATTAGTGCATGGCATTGGTGACCAATACTTTCCCACGTCCAATCGTCAACGAGGCCATCACGTCGGTAATAAAATATTTCTTCATACGGTCTGAATACGCTGAGCAGGAATGCAGAGAAGCGAACACCTTCAGTTTCGTCTTTTAGATTAGACATTCCCTTAGATCCGCGCACCCAAATATCCGCGTGATTTCTATCAGCTGTAAGCCG
>JALHUQ010000149.1 GCA_022866645.1 Woeseiaceae bacterium
ACCGTCGTACCAAGCGCCCAGCCTTAGACGACTGCCAGATACTGAGATTTCCGCTTCACTCAAAAGAATTTCCTAACCTCAACGACGGTGTTTGCGAAGGTCCGCTTCGGGTCAGTAGCCGTCATATTAACTCAGAATTCTCGGCCGGCTGCTAAGCGAAGTAAAGCAGCCTCTCAGTTAACTTCCTGGCGACCGTCTCAGAACGGCCAGAAGGGGTCATTCAGAACTGGTTTTTCGGTCTGCGGACAATTCCGTCGAATGCCTCACGCTTCGTATTCTACCGTCCATGATCCGAACCATTCTTGTTTCGACGAACTGATCGGTGGCAGCTTACCTGGCCAGACGATTTCGCAACCAGATCATGGAGGGATCTTGATCTGACCGACGATGCCAAACGATGGAATAAGGATAAGGCGGCACCTCGAGTGGTAACTCAAATTGAATTAAATCACGATTGTCAGAACTTGCTGCCAATCGCGAGGGCAGTGACATGATGAGATCTGTTCCCCTGACAGATGCGACGTTGCTGGCAAAGTTGGGCGTAGCAATGCGGACATTTCGAGTCCGTTGTAATTCAGCCAGCCGTGCATCAATTGGGCTATGCCGCGGATCGCGGAACGTCACCATTATGTGGGGATAGGCGAGATAGTCGTCGAGCGTCAGGGCATTCTGACCGGCCTTGATCGCCAGCGGATGGCGTGCGCACATTAGGCCGACAAACCGCTCGCGAAACAGCTCCAAAGCGACGAACGGCGATGTCGGAGGCGCTGCGCCCCAGAAAAGCAGATCGATTTCACCGCTTTCCAATTGTTTCAGACTGACTTCGCCAACTCCTCGTATTTCAACGCGCGTGTCAGGTGCGTTCAGACGCACGGCGCGCACGAGGTCTGGCAGAACCGTCATCATTGCGTAGTCGCTCGCGCCAATACGAAACGTTTGCGTTGATGTAGCGGGATCAAATGCCGGTGGCGCGAAAACTCGACCGACATTCTCCAGAATTTCACGAATCGGCAGGATCAAGGATTCGGCGTGTTTGGTCGGCGTCAAACCGTTGCCGCTTCGGACAAACAAGGGGTCACCGAGCAGATCTCGTAGTCGGTTTAGGGCGTGACTGACCGCCGGCTGACTCAACGACAGCTGTATTGCTGCCCTCGTGACGGAGCCTGTGCTGGCCACTGCATCAAATATCAGCAGGAGATTTAGGTCAGGGCGCGCGGAATGCATGCGATTCATACCGAATACAAAAACAATTCATTTTCTTTATGCCTGAATGGTCAGCAAGATGGAAGAACCATTTACTCCCGGAGCATTCGAATGCAGCCATTTAGTTTGGAAAACACCGCCGTGATCCTGATCGACCATCAGGTTGGCACCAATACCTGGGCTGCAACGACACCGCTCGAACTGTTGCAGCGCAACGTGATTATTTTGGCTAAGTTCGCTGTCGGTACTGAGATGCCGCTGGTGCTGACATCCAGTCAGGAGACCAATTTAGACGTGCAAGGGCCGTTAATGCCCGAGCTGGCCGATATCGCGCCGGACGCTTTCGCCGCGCGCATCAAGCGCAAGGGCGTCGTGAACGCTTGGGATGATGAAGATTTTGCGGCGGCTTGCCGCAACACTGGAAAGCGCAATTTCGTGATGGCCGGTGTCACGACGGATGTCTGCATGGTGGCGCCTGCGATCAGTGCGTTGCAGGAAGGATTCAACGTTCAGGTTGTTTGCGACGCCTGTGGATCGACGAACCCAATTGCTGAAGAAATGTCCTGGCGTCGAATGCAGGCAGCTGGTGTCGGCCTGACGAGCACCAATGCGATGGTGGCTGAACTCGTCAAGAACTGGGCAACGCCCGCCGGCGCAGTAGCGTTTCCATTGCTGCTGGCTTAGCCGTCATTTTGCCTCAGAATGCTCGAGCGGCAGATTCGCGTACCTTAGCAGTCGATCGTTGATGTTCCTCGCAGCAGTTGGCTAACGGCCAGAAGTGAACCTACCGTGCCTTCGGCTGATGGAACTCGATTACATTGTCATCAGGATCGCGAACGAAGAAAAACACGGTTCCGTCCGGCAGCTCCACAGTCTCGGTGATCGGGATATTCTCTTCGGCCAGATGCTTCTCCACTGCCTCACGGTCATTGATCTCCAGTGCGATGTGGGTAAAGCCGGTGTGCTTTGTCGGCACGTCCGAAAGAATGTTTTCCTTTGAGGCGTCGCTCGACGCATTTAGGATAAAGTTAATATTGATTCCGGTTGGGTGCTCCATCACCGCGACAGGCTCAGGGCCAATCGGTCCCACGATGAACTCGAACCCGAGTTTTTCATAGAAAGCCCGCGCATTCGCGAGATCCCTCACACGTAAGCCAACGTGATTGATCCGAGTTATTTGGTCCAAGAGCACTCCTTAGATTTCGATCTGATTCTTTTCTTAGACAATCGCACCAACGTATTGCGAAAGTCTGCTTTGGGTCAGCAGCAGCCTGCCAGTAGTTTAACACCTGGGCGGCTGCTTCCGAGAGCATACCAGGCGCTCGTTTAATTCAGTCGCGACCGTCTCAGTTCGGCCAGCTGCAGCCGTTGTTTTTGAGGCAAGCTGCGAAAACTGGTGGTCGCTATTTCAGATTGGTCGCGAACTTTAGGTCAGCCGCGCGACCACTCCATTCGACGACCTTTCGATGACCTTCTCTCAATTCTTCGGCTAGTCTGTCTCTGAATTGTCCAACGCGTTGTTCTCTTATTGGCGTTTCTGTTTTCCAGAATCGTTTACGTTCACGGTCTTGAGATGCGCAAATCCAGAGGTTGAAAGTTAGATCTTTCTCGTCAACGAGATACAACTGAATGATGCAGCGAACATCGTCACCCCAAACAACGGAACGCTCTGGCCAATCCTTGTAATTCTTGGAAATTGTTAGGCCGGTTTCTAAAGCGAAGTCATCAAGAATAGGATCCGCATCCAGCAACGGTGCCTCGATCCGGTCCCATCCTTCCTTCGTGCCGTACCATCCACCGTTTGCCATTGAGGGACTCCACGGCCTCTTTTATCGCGAATATAAGCTGGAGTTATCTTGCACGCGCGACTGACCGCTTCGGGTCATTAGCGGAACTCGATGATAACCCGAAAGCAGCCGTTCGAGCGGCTGGTATTGGGGGTATAGCGGACCTCGCCATTCACCAAAAGCGGCCATTCGTGAGCGGCAAGTTTCGGGAAATGACCAGCGAGCTCGAGCGGTAAGTATTGGCCGCCAATGCTCATTCGTAACATTAGCGAATTCGAAAACCTTGTTTTTGCTGATCACTATTTGAGCAATTCTCGACAACTGTCGCGGTTCTTGACAACCTAATTTCTAGGTGCGAATCGCATCTCTCTGAAATGCCACTATTCGTAACTTTATTATTTTCGAACCGCGATCCATTCGTAACTTTATTAAGTCATTCGTAACTTTATTATGGAGAACCACCAATCCGCCAGACACACTGGCTCGTTACTCCACCGTAACTGACTTCGCCAGATTCCTTGGCTGATCGACGTCTGTGCCTCTCAGCACGGCAACGTGATAGGCCAGCAACTGCAACGGAATGGTGTACACGATCGGCGCAATCAGCCGGTCCGCGTGTGGCATCGCGATGACCTTCATGCCCGGCTCGCTTTTGATTCCAGTTTCTTTATCTGCAAACACATACAACTGGCCACCACGCGCGCGTACTACCTGCATGTTGGACTTCAGCTTGTCCAATAACTCATTATTCGGCGCGACAACGACTACGGGCATCTCTTGATCTATTAGTGCCAGTGGACCGTGTTTGAGTTCGCCTGCGGCATAGGCCTCGGCGTGTATGTACGAGATCTCTTTTAGCTTCAGGGCGCCTTCCATTGCTATCGGCCACATCGGCCCGCGTCCGAGAAACAAGGTGTGTTGCTTGTCCGCGAAATCCTTCGCGAGCTCCTTCAGTTGATCGCTCATCTTCAGCGTAAGATCCGACGCCGCCGCAGCGTGCGTGAGGTTTGCGACAAACTCTCTCTCCTGTTCCTCCGACAGACCTCGGTGCTTCGCCATCATCAGGGTAACGAGGAGCACTGACAGCAACTGCGTCGTAAACGCCTTGGTACTTGCCACGCCGATCTCGGGGCCTGCCTGCGTCATCATGACGAGGTCGGACTCGCGCACCATCGAACTGTGGGCGCTGTTGCAGATTGTCAGTGTGCCGAGGTAGCCCTGCGTTTTTGCCATGCGCAATGCTTCCAAAGTATCCGCGGTCTCGCCGGACTGCGATAAGGTCACGAACAAAGTCTTTGGCGGCACGACAACGCGACGATAGCGATACTCGCTCGCGATTTCGACCTGAGCTGGCACTCCGGCGATCGACTCGATCCAGTACTTCCC
>JALHUQ010000150.1 GCA_022866645.1 Woeseiaceae bacterium
AGCCTGGTGGTGGGTGGCATCGGCATCATGAACATCATGCTCGTGACCGTGACCGAGAGGACGCGGGAAATCGGCGTCCGCAAAGCTCTCGGAGCGACGAAGGGCAATATCCTGCTGCAGTTTCTGGTTGAGTCGACAATACTCTGTCTACTCGGTGGGCTGATCGGTCTCGCCGTCGGGGCCGGCGTGTCGGCGCTACTGGCAAAATACGCGGGCTGGCAAACGATCGTTACCTCGAGTTCGGCATTGATGGCGTTCGGTTTCAGCGCTGCGGTTGGTATGGTCTTCGGTATCTGGCCAGCCAAACGAGCTGCTGCTCTGGACCCGATAGAAGCGTTGCGTCATGAGTAGTGAAATGCACCGGGGTTTAATGCGCTCTCAATTGGAGTAATTCACGTGTCTTTTCGTTCGACTTTGTACGTCCTCTTCGCCGCTCTGCTGTTGGTGAGCATCGTTTCCAGTATGGCGGGTCAGGCGGGGCACGCGGATGTGCCAATCGCAGAGACCGCGGATCAGATCGAGCCGCTGGCGGTCGGGGAAAGTGCTCCGCGATTTATTGTCGAGACCGTCGACGGTCAGCCGTACGACTTCGATCCGCAGAAACTCGAGCGCCCCGTCGTCCTGCTGACATTCCGTGGTGGCTGGTGTCCTTACTGCAATATGTACCTTTCTGAAATGCGGAACGTCATACCGACCATCAGGGAGTTGGGTGTCGATGTGCTGTTCTTGAGCGGCGATCGATCCGAGTTGCTGTTCGAGAGCCTTAAGCAAGAGACGCAAGAGGATATCGACGGACTCGGTTATACGATCTTGTCAGATGCCGACGTGCAGGCGGCGACAGCACTGGGGATCGCTTTCCGGGCATCCGAGCAAACCATCAACCGGCGCCATGAACAGGGAGAGGATATCGAAGGCTCTTCGATGCAGAAACACGGGGTCCTGCCCGTTCCGGCGGTGTTCGCCATTGATCAGCATGGCGTCATTCAATTCGTGTTCACCAATGCTGACTACAAGATTCGATTACCGGCTGACCAGCTGTTGGCGGCGGCTCGCGAGATTGCTGCTGCAGATTGACGTCTGCTAGTGATAGTCTTCGGGCACAAACTTTGCTGCGCGGAGAACTCGATGGTCACAGCGATTGTATTAATCAAGGCCGAGACGAGACAGATCCCGGACCTTGCCAATCAAATAACGGATATGCCTGGCGTCTCGGAAGTATTTTCCGTCGCCGGCCGCTATGACCTGGTCGCGATTGTTCGCGTCTCCAGGAATGAAGAACTTGCTGATGTGATCAGCGACAAAATGCGCCATCTGGACGGTATCGTCGAAACGGAAACCATGATCGCGTTTAGAGCGTATTCAAAACAGGAACTGGAAGCGGGCTTCGAGTTGGGCCTGGACTAGTTTAAGGAGCCACTATGGGACTGAAAAATACAATTACGGAGCACGGGACGCTGGCGAAGGCACTGCATTGGCTGGTCGCTATTGGTTTGTTCGCATTGATTTATCTCGGGCTTCAGCAGGCTGAAATGGAGCGCGGCGATGCGAGGTCCTCTATCCGCTTTATACACGCGTCGATCGCGGCCATTGTTTTGTTATTGATGACGGTCCGAATTGTCTGGCGCTTCATGAATGATGTTCCCGCTCATCCGGAGGGGATGCCAGCGTGGCAACGGACGATATCAACGCTGGTCCACTGGGGCCTGTACATCACGGTGTTTGTGCAATTAACGGCGGGCGCGATGATGAATGGGACCGGCGGCAGAGGCATTCCCGTATTCGGCCTGTTCACGATAGCCGTACCTGTGGCGAAAAACAGTGACGCGCACGAATGGTGGGAAGAGGTACACGAGGTCGCCTGGTGGCCCGTTGCGATTCTTATCGTCGTGCACATACTCGGCGCTCTGTATAACCACTTCATCGTGAAGAACGATGTCCTTCGACGAATGACCGTCGGCGTTAAGTAAGCCATGCTCGACGCGCTTATCTGCGATGCAGTACGCACGCCGATAGGACGATATGGCGGTGCGCTGTCTTCGATTCGTGCCGACGATCTCGGCGCGATTCCGATCGCAGCCTTGCTACAGCGCAACACCTCCCTGGACCCAGCGGCCATCGACGACCTGGTCTATGGCTGCGCCAATCAGGCCGGCGAGGACAACCGTAATGTTGCGCGTATGTCTGGTTTGCTGGCAGGTCTGCCGGTAGCGGTGCCTGGCGCAACGATCAATCGACTTTGTGGTTCGGGCATGAACGCCATCGGCAATGTCGTCGACAGTATCAAAGCCGGTGGCTATCAGCTCGCGATCGCCGGCGGCGTTGAGTCGATGTCGCGCGCGCCCTTTGTGATGGCAAAACAGAGCGCTGCGTTTGGTCGCAACACGGAACTCTACGATACGACCCTGGGTTGGCGATTCATCAACAAGAAGCTCGAGGCACAGTATGGCAGTGACTCGATGGCGGAAACGGCTGAAAACGTAGCCGCCGAATTCGCTATCTCGCGCGCGGATCAGGATGCGCTGGCGTTGCGCAGCCAGCTGCGTGCTGAGGCGGCTGCCAGGGCAGGACGATTCGACGATGAAATCGTTGCGCTTACCGTCGCCGAAGGTCGTGGTGATCCGATCATTGTCAATGCGGATGAGCACCCGCGCGCCGGGTCGACGATTGAAGGCCTCGCCAAATTAAAGCCTGTCGTTCGAGCGGACGGAACAGTAACAGCTGGCAATGCATCGGGAATCAATGACGGGGCTTGCGCTGTTCTGATCGCAAACGCGGCTGCCGCGAAAACTCACGGCCTCGAACCCCTGGCGCGCGTCGTCGGCTGGGCTGTTGCCGGAGTTCCGCCTCGTATCATGGGTATCGGTCCCGCGCCTGCGTCAGAAAAGGTACTGCAACTCTGTGGTATGACCGTCGGGCAAATGGACGTAATCGAACTCAATGAGGCGTTTGCGGCGCAGGGACTGGCGACCTTAAGACGACTGGGTGTGCGTGACGATGCCGAGCACGTCAATCCAAACGGCGGTGCTATTGCGCTCGGTCACCCGCTGGGAATGTCCGGAGCCAGGCTGGTCACGACCGCCGCCTATCAGCTGCGCCGAACTAAGGGGCGTTACGCTCTTTGCACGATGTGCATCGGCGTCGGGCAGGGCATCGCCATGGTTATCGAGCGCGTCTGATGAAAAAGAGTGCGCCGAGCTACGAGACTCAGGAGCTGCGCGAATTCGCGGAGACGATCCAGGGCCGTCGCACTATAGAATTGTTCCTGCAAACGCCGGTTCCGGACCAGCTGATTGACGATGCTATCGAGGCGGCGACCTGGGCACCCAATCATCATGTCACCGAGCCCTGGCATTTCTATACCTTGGGACGCGCAACAAAAGAACGTTGTCTCGACCTTTGCAGGGACATCGTCAGCCAAAAAGTTAACGAGAAGGCGGGAGATTTCAAACGCCAAAGCTGGTCAGAGAAACCGGGCTGGCTGGTCGTGACCTGCCAGCGTTCAGACGACCCGCTACGGGAGCGGGAAGACTACGCGGCGTGTAGTGCTGCGCTACAGAACCTGATGCTGTTCCTCTGGAAAGCCGGCGTCGGCTGCAAGTGGACGACGGGTGACATTACGCGTGATTCGCGTTTTTTCGAGATCATCGGTATCGACGAAGCAGCAGCGTTCGTGGTCGGTTTGATCTGGTATGGCTATCCGAAGCTGACGCCGACACAGTCGCGCAAAGCGCTCCGCGACGTGCGGACCGACACACCCTAGTTGCGGGCGAGCTCTTCACGTTGATGTAGTTTGAGCTCAGAAACGATCAGCGGACGCAGAAGAAAAACACACGCTGTGACGGTGCCGGTCGTCGCCATGATGATTACCGTATTTCGAATTGTGCCGTTATAGATCAGGGCGCCGAGTATGGCTCCGGACGCACCGAGGACATTCTGCGTCGTGCCGATGATCGACGACGCTACGCCCGCAATTCTTGGCAAGGGGTCGAGCGCCAGGACCGTGGTGTTCGGCATCAATATCGCGATGGCAAACATATAGAGACACACGCAGGACCAGACCCACCAGAACGGAGCGCTATCGAGCCACGCAACGACCACCAGTTGTGCGCTAGCCGTGAATATCAACGCAACGCCCAAAGTGACGAGCTGCACGACATCGTAGCGAACGATGAGCCAGCGATTGGTGATCGATCCTGCCAGTATCGACAGTCCGGCGCAGGCGAAAATCATGCCGTACTGGGTGATCGAGTAACCGTAGATGCCCACGGTCAGGGCGGCAGAAACCGCGATTACGGACATGTGGCCCGCGGGCGCCACGATCAACAACAGCAGGCCAAACACGCTTTGGCGATGCGAGAAAAATTCTCGAAAGCTGAAACTCAGTTGCCGCAGTGGATGTTGCGACGCATCCGGCGTGTGCGTTTCCTCCAGATTACTGCGTACGGCAAACAGCAATGCAAATCCGCTGGCGGCAATGACTATGAACGGGGCGCGCCAATTCCAATGTGCGACCAGCAAGGCTCCGATACTGGGGGCGATAACGGGTGCCGCGGTAAAGATCATCGTCATCAATGACATTAGTCGAGCGGCGTCTTTGCCGGTCGCGATATCCCGGACCACAGCACGCGAGATAACGATCGCTGAAGCGGCGCCTATGCCCTGTACAAAGCGGGCCGCGAGTAAGACCTCAATATCGTTAGCAATGGCGGCGACGCACGCGGCGGTAACGAAAAGGCCCATACCGGCGTAAATGGTCGGTAAACGACCAAAGCGATCGGATGCGAGCCCCGACGGAATTTGCCCAACGGACATGCCAAGCATGAAAATACCAACGATCTGTTGCGCGTGTGACAAGCTGGTATTGAGGGCGTCGACCATGGCCGGTATCGCCGGCAAGCTGAGATCCACGGTCAACGCGGCGATGGCGGTTAACAGGCCGAGCGTAATGATGAAGCGGCGTGAGTGGGCGAGGTGGGTTTTCAAGGAGCGCTGGTTTGCCCGCCCGCAAGCAGTTCCGCCAATTGCGGTGTTCCTGTCCAGTACGCGAGTTCGCGCGGATGGGAAATATTCCAGATCGCTATGTCGGCGCGCTTGCCGACTTCGAGTGTGCCGCGATCGTCGGCCAGGCCGAGCGCTTGCGCCGCAATTCGCGTGGCACCGGCCAATGATTCTTCCGGCGTCAGCCGAAATAGCCGGCAAGCCAGCATCATGGCAGTGCGAAGAGAACAGATAGGCGAGGTTCCGGGATTGCAGTCGGTAGCCACCGCGATCGGCACGCCGTTCGCGCGCAGTTCGCCCACCGGCGGCACGTGCGTCTCGCCCAGCGTCAAAAATGCGCCAGGCAACAGCACGGCGACGGACTTCGAGGCCGCAAGAGCTCTGACCCCTTTGCGGGAGGTGTACTCGAGGTGGTCTGCGGAGAGCGCTTTGAACTCTGCCGCGAGTTCTGCGCCGCCACCGTCACTGAGCTGGTCGGCGTGCAATTTGACGGGCAGGCCGAGTTTTATTGCGGCGGCAAAGAGCTTCGCGATTTGCGCAGTGCTGAAGGCAATGGACTCACAGTAGGCATCAACGGCGTCGGCAAGTTTTCGCTCCGCGACCTGCGGCAGGAGCTCATTGCAGATCAGATCGATGTAGCCATCGGCGTTGCCGGCGTACTCGGGAGGCACAGTGTGGGCGGCAAGCAGAGTCGTTCGAACGTCCATCGACGTTTCTGTTCCCAGTCGACGCGCGACTTCGAGCATGCGAATTTCAGTTTCGAGATCAAGGCCATAGCCGGACTTGATCTCGATTGTGGCGACACCCTCTCGGGCCAGGGCCTGCACTCTGGGCAGCGCCGCTCTGAACAATTCTTCAGCCGTTGCGTCGCGCGTCGCTCTGACCGTCGACAGGATGCCGCCACCGGCCCGGGCGATGTCCTGGTAGCTTACGCCCTGCAGGCGCTGTTCAAATTCCGCTGCCCGGTCGCCACCGAAAACAATGTGCGTGTGACAGTCGATGAGCGCGGGCGTTATCCAGCGCCCGCCCAGGGAGCGGGTTTTTCCGGCGCGCCGAACCGGGAGTCGCGACGAATCGCCGATCCAGTCGATACGCCCATCGCGGACAGCCAGGGCTGTGGAACCCTCGGCGATACCGTAATCCGTGGCCCCGCCCCGCAGGGTTGCGATGCGGACATCCGTCAGTAATAGATCCCAGTCAGACATCCAGACACTCGGGCAGGCATTGCGGCAGTTGCAAGCCAAATTAGCATGGTCTAGCCTGTATATACAACTTAGGCAGGATGGGTATGACCGCACTATTTGCAAAGAAAGCGCTGCTGGCTTCGGGCTGGGCCGACGCGGTCCGGATTGAGCTTGCTGACGGCCAGATTTCGAGCCTGCGGGCAGGCGCATCGGCGGCGCCCGGCGACACCCCGGTGGGCTACGTTATCCCGGGTCTTTGCAACGCTCACAGCCACGCGTTTCAACGCGCGCTCGCGGGCCATACCGAGCAGCGTTCGCCGGCCGGTCGCGATAACTTCTGGACCTGGCGAGAGCGCATGTACGAACTGGCAGGGCGTGTCGACGCCGACCTGCTAACGGCTATCGCACGGCAGGCCTACTCTGAAATGCTGTCCAGCGGCTATACCTCGGTTGCTGAATTCCACTACCTGCACCGCGATCCCAAAAATCCTGATGCCGTCGATACGATGTTCGCTGCCATTTCGACGGCAGCCCGGGAGAGTGGCATACGGCTGACCTATGTGCCTGTGCTTTACGAAAGGGCCGGATTCGATAATCCGGAGCCGCTGCCTCACCAGCGAAGTTTCGCGTTGTCGATCGAGGATTTCATGTCCCACTACGAGCGTGCCAAAGACTTGAGCGATGCGGCGACCAGCATTGGCATCGGCGTGCATAGCCTGCGTGCCGTCCGGCGCGAATCGCTGCGCGACATAGCGAAAGTCGCGAATGAGGCTTTTGTGCCGATGCATTTGCATATCGCGGAACAGCAGCTGGAAGTCGATCAATGTTTGGCGACGCTTGGCACTCGCCCGGTGCGCTGGTTGCTTGACAATTTCGACGTTGCTCGCAACTGGTGTCTCGTGCATGCAACGCACATGGACGACGAGGAAGTCGACGCACTGGCCGCATCGGGCGCGGTAGTCGGCTTGTGTCCGAGTACCGAGGCGAATCTCGGCGACGGCCTGTTTCCCCTGCATCAGTACTTGTCGCAAGGTGGCCGTATTGCGATCGGCTCCGATAGCCACGTGTCGATCAACCCGTTCGAGGAATTGCGCTGGCTGGAATACGGCCAGCGATTGGCGACTCGATCTCGAAATATAGTGTCGTTGCGCGAAAGTCATGTCGGCAGCGAATTGTTCCTGCGCGCACTCGAGGGCGGCGCTGCGGCCAGTGGACAAGGCAGCAACGGCATCAAGAAGGGTGCGGCCGCGGACCTGGTTGTTCTTTTCGACGATGATCCGATGCTGGCGGGGCACGGCGATGAGTCGCGACTCGACGCCCTGGTGTTTTCCGGCTATTCGCTGCCTGTCGAACGCGTCATGGTTAGCGGTGAGTGGGTCGTCATCGACGGACAGCACGTGCAACGCGATCGCTCGCGTGCAGCCTACTCCGAGGCGATAGCAAAACTGGGCGCGGCAAAATGAATGTAACCAAGCCGCGCTATCAGCAGCTCAAGGACTTTATCATCGAGCAAATTTCGAGTGGCGAACTGCAGCCGTCCGATAGGGTCCCGTCTGAAAATGAATTGGTCGAGACGAAAAGCGTGTCACGGATGACCGCTAATCGTGCGCTGCGCGAGCTGAATGATGAAGGCGATGTGAATCGCGTCGCGGGAAGAGGTACGGTTGTTTCGGATTTCCGTTCGCGCTCGCATCTGCTTGAGGTGCAAAACATTGCCGACGAAATAGCCGGTCGTGGGCACACCCATTCCAGCTCCGTCCTGCGCCAGTCTTTGCAACGTGCACGCGGAGTGATCGCTAAAGCACTGCACATTGCAGAGGGCACAGAGGTATTTCATTTGTTGCTGGTGCATTTCGAGAACGGCTCGCCCATCCAGGTCGAAGACCGCTATGTACTCGCGAGCTTTGCACCCGAATGTTTGCAGCAGGATTTCTCTGCCGTGACACCCAGTGCTTATCTGACGGGCATCGCACCCTTTCAGGATGCCGAACAGTCGGTCCGCGCGAGCATGCCGAACCTGGCGATACGGCGGCAGCTGAAGATGGCTGATGGCGAACCCAGCTTGACCGTCATTCGTTGCACCTGGTCGCACGGGCGACCAGTCACTTTTGCGCGACTCCACCATCCGGGCAGTCGCTACGAACTTACGGGGCATTACACGCCGCCAGGAACATCAAGAACAGCAACGGCAGATGTCGTTCAACTGGAGAGCTTGCAGCAATGAAACGAGTGATTAAATCGCCCACTGGTACCAAGCTCTCGGCGAAGAGCTGGCTGACGGAAGCGCCGCTGCGCATGCTGATGAACAACCTCGATCCTGAGGTCGCCGAGCGACCCGATGATCTGGTCGTTTACGGCGGCATCGGGAAAGCGGCGCGCAACTGGGAGTGCTTCGACGCGATCGTCGAGTCACTCCGGAATCTTGAAGC
>JALHUQ010000151.1 GCA_022866645.1 Woeseiaceae bacterium
GGGATGACGCATCACCGTCCAGTGAAATCCAGTGTGTTGTGCACCCGCAAGTTTTGCAGGTATGCATAGCGATGGTCTTATCACCCTGCACGTAGGCAATGGTTGCGTTATCCGCCGCGCTCAATTCGATTTCGCCAACCTTGGCGTACGCCCACCAGGTGCTGTAACGACGACAAACTGAACAATTACAGGAAGTTAGCCATTCTGGTTGAAATGGGTAGACGAACCTGACTGCGCCGCAATGACAAGACCCTTTAATCATCGTCACCACCATGGACCCTGGTTAACAGGGAATTTACTCATCCTGCGCGAACCACGTTAGTAGCCCGCACTGTTGGCAAGAAAGGACAGTCGCGCTCGAATCCAGCCAATCGATACGCAGCAATGACAGTAGCCAGGTATTCAGGAGGATTTCTTTGGCCGTGAAAGTTATTCCACCGCAGTGCGAGCATGACACCCGTTTCCCAACCACTTCGAAATGGCCATCTTCAGTTGGTATCAGCGGCGCGCTGCGTGATGGTTTCCGAAGGACCGCCCGAAAAATTACAAAAGCAATACCGAGGAATAGCAGCACCAGAAACATGCCGAAAATGACGGCGAGGAACAGCGATGAGTTCGCTTCCGTCACGACATCGCGCCGAGACTGCGAATGCCGATCGCGCGGCGAATTTGGTCCATATACGGTGTGGCGACTTCGCGAGCACGCGCGGCGCCTTTTTGAAGTTCAGCTTCGACCAGCGACGGATCTGCGATCAAGCGGTCATATTCCTGGCGCGCAGGGGCAACATGATCGTTGATGTACTCGAACAATTGTTGCTTCATCACTCCCCAGCCGATGCCTTCGGCATATTGTTTTTCGACGGCCGCAGTTTCTTCGGGGGTCGCAAATGCTTTATAGATCTCGTACAAGGTGCTGCCCTCAATCTCCTTCGGTTCACCCGGCTCCAGACTGTTCGTTTTGATCTTCATGATCAGCTTGCGAAATGCCTTCTCCGGTGCGAATAGTGGGATCGTGTTGCCGTAACTCTTCGACATTTTCCGACCATCGAGCCCTGCCAAGACGGCCGTATGTTCGTCTATGACCGGTTCCGGCAGAACCAGAATATCGCCGTAATGATGATTGAATCGTTGCGCAATATCGCGGGCCATCTCGACATGCTGTTTCTGATCGCGACCTACCGGCACCTTGGTTGCCTTGAACATCAGGATGTCGGCTGCCATCAGAATTGGATAGCTGTACAAAGCCATCGTGATGCCCTTATCCGGATCCTTGTTGTCGCTGTCGATATTCGCCTGCACAGCTGCCTTGTAGGAGTGTGCACGATTCATCAGGCCCTTGGCCGTCATGCTCGTCAGTATCCAGGTCAACTCGGGAATCTCAGGGATATCGGATTGCCGATAAAACACGGAATTCTTCGTGTCCATTCCGAGCGCCAACCATGCCGCCGCAATCTCCAGCGTCGACTGGCTAATCAGATCAGGATCTTCGTTTTTCGCCAGTGCGTGGAAGTCGGCCAGAAAATAATAGTTCTGCTTCCCCGGGTCTTTGCTCGCCGCAATGCTAGGGCGAATGGCACCAACATAGTTTCCGATGTGCGGCGTGCCCGTCGTTGTAATACCCGTGAGATAGATCTCTTGCGTCATTCTCTAATATCCCGCTGCCTGTCCGTCCTTCCTGACTTCACTGGCGCCATAATAAACGCCCTGCTCCTGGTCCCACTTGATTGCCTGGTAGCCACCGAAACTCCCGTCACTCTCACCCAGCGTATGTCCCATCGCCTCCAGCGCTTCGCGAGTTTCTTTGCTGAATTGCGTTTCAAGGTGCACCACGCCACCGTCGGTCATGGTGGATCCTGTAGGCTGCGACGAGCCCGTATGATTAATTCGCGCCGCGTCACCAGCTTCCTGCAGGTTCATTCCAAAGTCGACCATGTTGACGATAATCTGGGCATGACCCTGTGGCTGCATCGCACCGCCCATCAACCCGAAGCTGATGAACGGCTTGCCGTCTTTCATTACGAACGCCGGGATGATGGTGTGAAAAGGACGCTTTCCACCGGCAACAACGTTTGCGTCATTCGCGTTCAGTGAGAACAACTCCGCGCGGTCCTGCAGGACGAAGCCGAGATCACCGGGTGTCATCCCGGAACCCATGCCGCGGTAATTGCTTTGAATCAACGAAACCATATTGCCATCTGCGTCGGCAACCGTGAGATAAATTGTGTCGCCATCTTCGAGCATTGCGTCACCCGCCGGCAACTGCATCGATGCTTTATCAGCGGCGATCAGTTTACGTCGTTGGCTTGCGTATTCTTTTGAGATTAATGTCTCGACCGGTACATCAACGAAATCCATGTCCGCGTAGTATTTTGCGCGATCTTCGAACGCCAGCTTCTTTGCTTCAACAAACGTGTGTATGTATTGGGCGCTGCCAAATCCCATGGCCTCGATGTCGTAAGTCTCGAGTATGTTCAGAATCTGTAACGCAGCAATGCCCTGGCCGTTCGGCGGTAACTCATACACGTCCCAACCACGATAGTTGGTCGACACTGGCGTAATCCATTCGGATTCGTGGGCCGCCAGGTCTTCGTATCGCAGCAAGCCCCCTTGCTCCGCCATGTAAGCATCAATTCGCCTGGCAATACTGCCTTTGTAAAATTCGTCGCGACCTTTTTCCGCAATCAATTCGTAGGTTGCAGCAAGCCTGGGATTCCTGAACATCTCGCCTTTCTTCGGGACATCGCCATTCGGCATGTAGGTATCGGCGAAACCCGGGTAATGCCCTATGCGTGCCTTGTTCGACTGAAAATAATGCGCGATAACCTCGGAGACCGGAAAGCCGTCTTTCGCGTACGCGATCGCCGGCGCCAGAATTTCCTTCATGTCCAGTCGCCCTAACCGTTTGTGCAACTGAAACCAGCCGTCGACAGCACCGGGCACGCTGACCGGCAAGGGCCCATACGGAGGAACAACGTCGATACCCCGTTGCTGAAAATACTCCAATGTCATCGCTTTGGGCGAGCGGCCCGACGCATTCAACCCCAGCAATTCTTTCCTTTCGGCATCCCACACTATGGCAAATAGATCGCCACCAACGCCACTTCCCGTTGGCTCCATTAAACCCAACATTGCATTTGCGGCAATAGCTGCATCGACAGCGCTACCGCCAGCCTTCAGGATATCGAGTGCCACCTGTGTCGCCAGCGGCTGACTGGTCGCTGCCATCGCGTGGGGCGCGATAATCTCGGACCGCGATGCGTGCGCACGCCCCGCAACTCGGTCATACCCTGGATCAGAGGTGGCCATTGCTGCGACTCCCGTGACCAGAATTGCGGTACCGGCTGTCCATTTCGACTGCTTCATCCTCTGCTCCCCTAATTGGGCGGGCGTTCGCCCCCCCCGAACGGGGGCCGCCAATGATGGCACTCGCCGCCGATCGCGGCAACAAGGTATGATTTGCCGATGAACAGCGACTATACAGACAAGAATCCGGCTCTCGGCTCACTCTACGCAGAGCATATTGAGGCTATTACTGCGCGCCATGATCATGCCCTTGAGCAGGCCGGTGCGAGCCACGCGATCATCTTTTCCGGGAATCCGAAAATCGCTTTCCAGGATGATTATCAAATGCCGTTTAAGCCGAATCCTCATTTCGTTGGTTGGGTGCCACTTACCCACCTGCCATTTTCCTACATTGTCTATACACCCGGCGAGACGCCGGTATTGATTTACTTTCAGCCGCATGACTATTGGCACGTTGTGCCTGGTGCACCCGACGGTTACTGGACGGCCCAGTTTGACATTCGTATCGTCCATACCCTTGACGAAGTCGCTCAACACCTGCCTCAGGACCGGGAAAAGTGCATCGTCATCGGCGAGATCAACGACGCGGCATTAACGTTTGGTATTGAACGAGTCAACCCAACGACTGCGGTCAATATCCTGCACTACGCACGCGGTGCGAAAACACAGTACGAACTGGCCACTATGCGCCTCGCTTCAAAGCGCGGCGCAGCAGGGCACGTCGCGGCAGAAGCCGCATTTCGAAATGGCATGCCGGAATTCGACATACATCGCGCGTATTGCAAGGCAGTCAGTCTTACGGATCCGGAACTGCCCTATCGAAACATCGTCGCACTGAACCGGCACGGAGCGGTCTTGCACTATACGGATCTGGATCGAAAGGTAC
>JALHUQ010000017.1 GCA_022866645.1 Woeseiaceae bacterium
CTTTATTCTGATGTTCTGGGCGCTCGCGATCATGGGCTACAAAGCCGTCCAGATCAGCGGCGAACGGCGCTTGCTCGAAGTCGATCTGGTGCCGGTGGCCGAAGGCATGCGAATACTGCCCGAAGATACGCGCGAGTTCGCTCGCCAGGTGCAGGCTTTACCGGAGGACAGACAACAAATGCTGCTGCCAAGAGTATTGCTGAACGCACTGCGTCGTTTCAGCTCTACGCGCAACATCCAGGACGTGGCCAGCAGCACCCATACGATTTGTGAGTCGGAGGCGGAGCGCCTTGAGTCAGAACTGTCGATGATTCGTTATATTTCCTGGGCAATTCCATCCATCGGATTCATCGGCACGGTGCGCGGTATCGGCGAGGCGCTTGCGCAGGCCGACAAGGCGGTCAAGGGCGACATCGCGGGGGTCACTCAGAGTTTGGGTGTCGCGTTTAACTCGACGTTTATTGCGTTGTTGATCAGCATCTTTTTGATGTTCCTGGTGCACCAGCTGCAGCTAGTCCAGGAACGGCTGGTTTATGACACCGAATCCTATTGTGACGAAAAGGTCATTCGTCACTTAAAGGCCGACTAGGACGAGTCAAGATGGCATTGCTGGCGGCACATTTGAATGACGCGGGAATTTTGTTCGTCAATGACGAGAAAATTCTGTATCGCGAGCCAGGCTTTGCGTTACTGGAGGATGATCACCTGACTACCGGCGCCGCGGCGTATGCGAGCGCCAGTTTGAAGCCGCGCAGTATTCAGAATCATTATTGGTCGGAATTGCATACCGAGCCCTTGCCGGACCGGCGCTTCCATCATTTGAGTAGTGCTGATCTGGTCAGTCGCCAGCTGGAGGAGATATGGCGACGCATTTCGAATGACGGCGACGAATTGGCGATTGCTGTACCTGCGTACATGTCAAATGAAAACCTCGGGCTGCTGCTGGGAATCGCCGCGGAACTGAATATTCCTATCGTTGCGATGGTCGACGCTGCAGTTTGTGCGACGCGCCGTCACTACGAACATGCGGTACCGGCGCACATAGACCTCAGCCTGCATTCCAGTTTGCTGACGCGGCTTTCCCAGGAAGGACAAGTCCAGCTGGATCGCAGCGTCGTCATCGACGACAACGGTTTATTGCGTCTGTCGGATGCCTGGCTGAGGGTTATTGCTGAAGCCTTTGTGCAGCAGTCGCGCTTCGATCCCCTGCATACGGCGGAAACGGAGCAAATACTTCGAGATAAAATGCCAGGCTGGCTGAGCGCGGCATCGGCTGCTCAAACGGTTGCAGTCGACGTCGACTATCGCGGTATGACGCACCACGCGGAAATTGAGTCTCTCGAACTGGTGGCGGCCGCCGCACCTGTCTATCAAAACATCGTCAGCAACTTGCGCGCTTTGTACCGGTCTGAGGAGACGCCCGCCATACAATTGACGGATCGCGCCGCAAGCATGCCGGGATTGGCCGAAACGCTGAAGGCCCGCGTTGGCGGAGAAGTGTTTTTGCTTGAGGCTGGCGCGACTGCTCGTGGTTTGATCAATCGTTGCAAGACTGCGCGACAGAGCGGAGGTCTTACCCTGTCGCGTCACATGCCCTGGGACCAATCGCCTGTCATCGTCGTGGCCAAAGATGCGGGTCAAAACGGTGGGCAACCAACGCATCTCCTGCTCGGCCACAACGCCTATAGCCTGCAAGGAAAACCACTGGTACTCGGATCCCAGGCTGCGGAGAACGAACGTTGGCTGGATCTGCAACAGGAAATGCCGGGCGTGTCGCGCCGGCATTGTGTGGTCAGTGCAGACAACGGGCAGTACGTTGTAACGGACCACAGTCGTTACGGAACGTTTTTGAATGGACATCGAATCGACGGTTCGGCTGTGCTGCAAACCGGGGACCTGATCCGAATTGGCACGCCCGGATTCGAATTGCGGCTGATTTCCGCGGAGAACCCCGGTGGCTCGTAAACGGCGCTCGGGCGAAATTTTCAGCATGTCGTTTCTGGACTGCATGAGCTGTGGTTTTGGTGCGGTCATTCTGTTCTTCATGATCATCAATTCGCGCAACGACATCCCTGACGATCAAACCAAGGCGCTGCAGGCGGAGACGGACAAGTTAGAGATCGAAGTGCTGGAAGGGCGCAAGAATCTGGCGCTGTCGAGGACCTCGATACAAAAACTGGAGACAGAAGAGGACGAGGCAAACGACCAGATATCGATAATAAAGGCCCTTATCGCAGAATTGCAGGCCGAGTTGGCGAAATATGACGACGACACGCTGGCCAAGATCCAGGCCATCGAGAAGTTGCAGGCCGATATCAAGTCGCTGGAAGAAGAGGTCAAACGGCTGCTGGCATTGAAGAAAGAGCAGGATCAGGCAGGCCAGCGCATTCGGTCTTTCAAGGGCGAGGGCGATCGCCAGTATCTGACGGGACTCAAGCTCGGCGGCGAGCGTACTTTGATCCTGGTCGACCGCTCAGCGAGCATGCTGCACGAGACTATCGTGAATATTCTTCGTCGCAAGAATCTGCCTGAATCGGAACAATTGTTGTCCAGAAAGTGGCGTCAGGTTGTCGCCAGCGTCGATTGGCTGACGTCCCAATTCAGACCGAAGAGTCAGTACCAGATTTACATGTTCAACAATGTGACGGTGCCGGTCATCAAGGGAACCGACGGCCTTTGGCTGGATGCAGACGACAGCGACCAGATTAATGACGCTATCAATACCTTGCGAAGAACGGTACCGAAAAACGGCACGAATATGTACTCGGCATTCCAGGTCATTCGCGATATGAGTCCGCGACCGGACAACGTCATCTTGTTGGTCGACTCGATGCCGACGATGGATGCTGCGACGTCGACCAAGTCGGTGATTATGGCGGGAGAGCGACTCAATCTGTTCAGCGCAGCGACACAGTTGGTCCCGAGCGGTATACCTATCAATATCATGCTGTACCCGATGGAGGGCGATGCGCAAGCGGCGGTGTCTTTCTGGGCGCTGGCATTACGGACGCGCGGATCATTTATGAGCGTCAGTCACGACTGGCCCTAGGCGTGCATAGATAATGGCAAAAAGACGTAGAAATATTGAAGCATTCAGCCTGTCGTTCCTCGACTGCATATGCTGTGGTTTCGGCGCGATCATCCTGTTGCTGGTACTCAGTAAAATCTACGAACCGGTGGTTGTCGAAGAAGCCGCGCAGGATTTGCAGCAATTGATCGCATTGTTGCAACAGGAGTTGTTCGAAATTCGCGGTACCTCAACCGTACTCGACAGAACACTCCGGGAAGTGAAAGAGGAAACGCGTGCGACGAAAGTGCATCTTGGCAAGCTGAAAGGCGACCTAAGCAAGATCGAAGGCCAATACAAAGCGAGCAAGGACAACGAAGACGAGACTATCGACATCGGCGAGTTGAGCGCAGCAAGACAGAGTTTGTCCGAAGAACAAAAGCGTCTGCGCCCCTACTACCGGCGGCCCGATGAAGACGCCGTTGCTGGCATTCCTGTTGATAGCGAGTACATCATATTTGTCATCGATACGTCGGGCAGCATGCTGGACAGAAGCTGGAATCTGGCACAGAGAATGCTGCGTGAAACGCTGAGCGCTTATCCGAAGGTCAAGGGCATACAAGTCATGAATGATGATGGCTTGTATATGTTCAAAGAATACGCGGCGCGCTGGATGGACGATTCGCCCGGTCGTCGCCAGGCGATAGTTTCTCGAATGACCTCATGGAACCAGACGAGCGACAGTAATCCGGTCGATGGCATCGAAGCTGCGATTCGCGATTTTCGGGCGGATGACAAGAAGATCAGCATCTACGTTTTTGGTGACGACTATCAGGGCGACCGCAGTATTGATGTCGCGATGGCCGCTATCGAGAGACTCAATCGCCCGGGGCCTGACGGACAACGCATGATCCGAATTCACGGTGTCGGATTCCCAGGTCGCTTTGGTAGCGAATCGGTACCGAGTACCGCTGCCAGTTTCGCAACCTTTATGCGTGCGGTGTGTGCGACACACGGTGGTACTTTTGTTGCCCTTAGCGGTGGATAAGCGTTGCTTGTCATTATTCGTCATAATTGATCGCCACCTTTCCACCTTCGAGACCCTTCGCTAACCTTATTGAACGGTGTAATTGATTCCGAAACCGGCCAATGACGGCCATCAATATCGGAGGAATCAATCATGCGTTACACAAACATCATTGCCACGGTCGCGGTCCTGGCTCTCGGCACTCAATCGGCGCTGGCTGCCGCATCCAAAGAAGAGAATATCGGCGTCGGAACGGGCGCGATTGTCGGCGCGTTGGCGGGCGGTCCGGTCGGTCTGGTGATAGGCGCCGCGTTCGGTGCGAAGTTGGGTGACTCGCTCAACAAGAAGTCTGAGCGTATCGATACTCTGCAAGGCTCGCTGCAGCGTTCAGAGCAGTCCGTATCCATGCTGGAGCGCGATATTGACGAACTGAACGGCGAAGTGCAGCACCTGCAAAGTATCGCGCGTCCAGAACTGGTCAGTCTCATGCAGGCCGGCATCGACATGGATCTGCTGTTTCGAACGGATGAGTTTGCGTTGACGGATACCACCGGCGACCGCCTGGCGCAGTTGGCGGCCAGCATTGCCAAGATGCCGGGCGTACAAATCCAGCTGGATGGATTCGCCGATGAACGCGGCGACACGGTCTACAACCATGCGCTGTCGGAAAAGCGTGTCGAATTCGTGCGCGATCTGTTCATTGCCGCCGGCGTGCATCCCACACGCATCAATTCGTCCGCACACGGTGAATCGGTGGCGCAGTCGCAAAACCTGGACAGCTATGCATTGGAGCGTCGGGTCAGCGTCAAACTGTTTATTGACAACACGCAGTCGCTGGCGTCGAACCCGCGCTAGGCTATTGTCTTCCCTGTGACTCTCTCGAGTCTCCGCCTGGGCCGGCCTGTAATGGGTCGGCCCTTTTTTTTGTGGCGGTTTTTTTGCCTGATTGCTAGTGTTGCGGCGTTATCGAAACCGGAGCGAACCATGTCGGATGATCTTGCGAATCGTCACTGTAAGCCGTGTGAAGGTGGCGTTGGGCCCTTGTCAGCTGATCAAAGCGCCGATTTGATTAAGGTACTGCACGCTGACTGGTCGCTTGGCGCCGATGGTTTGGCGATATCCAGAACATTCAATTTTCCTGCGTACAGCCGAAGTTTGGGATTCGCAAATGCCGTCGCGTGGGTTGCTATCGTCGAGGGCCATCACCCGGAACTGACGGTACGTTATGGGTCCTGCACGGTCAGTTACACGACGCACGCGATCAATGGCTTGTCCGATAATGATTTTATTTGTGCCGCCAAGATCGACCGGCTGGCGACAGGCAGCGCATAGTGGTCGATGTAACTGACGTCGAAGAAGCGGCGAGACGCCTCGATGGAGTCAGCGTTCGTACACCGCTGTTGCAAAATTTTGAGCTTGATCAGATGGCAGGGGGCAAGGTGCTAATCAAGCCCGAGTGTCTGCAGGTCACCGGATCGTTCAAGATACGCGGCGCTTACAATCGCCTGAGGCAGCTAACGGCCGAACAGGCAAGCAATGGCGTTGTCGCCTGGTCCTCCGGAAATCACGCGCAGGGCGTCGCTGCAGCCGGATCGATGCTCGGTATTCGGACGACGATCGTCATGCCCTCGGATGCTCCCAAAGCGAAACTCGAAAACACCAAACGATTGGGCGGCGAGGTAATTACCTACGATCGTTACACAGGTGATCGCGAGTCGATCGCAAGGCAGATAGCGGCGGAGCGCAACGCAGCTTTGGTGCCATCCTATGACCATGAACACATCATCGCGGGTCAAGGCACTGTCGGTCTGGAACTCGCCGAGGATGCGAATAGTCTCGGCATGCCGCCGGACCAGGTACTGATTCCCTGTGGTGGCGGTGGCTTGTCGTCGGGCTGCGCGTTGGCGATCAAATCCAGACTTCCCGATACGCGCGTCTATGCGGTTGAGCCTGCCGATTTTGACGATACAGCCAGATCATTTCAGTGCGGCGAGCGTGTACGGATTGATGATTCGGCGAGGTCGATTTGCGACTCCTTGCAAACGTCGACACCCGGTGCGCTGACCTTCGATATCAACCGACACCTGCTCAGTGGTGTGCTGACAGTCACCGACGCAGAGGTACGTTCTGCGATTCGGTTTGCATTCCGGAATCTGAAGTTGGTCGTCGAACCGGGCGGGGCGGTAGCGCTGGCCGCCGTATTGTCCGGCAAGCTGGACACAAAGGGTAAGACCACCGCCATTGTACTAAGTGGCGGCAATATCGATCTCGAGTTATTTGCGGAGATTCAGGCGGAGCCGAAATGAGCGCGGCGCAGTAAAGAACTCGCTGCCGACGGTATTTTGTTGATCGATGTGGTAGTGGTTGATTCACGTCGACGCTGCGGCCAGGCATCCAGCCAGCTCACGATTTTTTCGATTTGTACGACATCCGGCTTGACGGACGACGGCGGCATTTCACAAACGCCGATGCCCTGTTCAGCCGAGCGAACGAAATTCTGCGTGTCGCGGAGTACTGCGATAATCGGAATGCCCAGTGAATCGAGAAAGCGCATCAGCTTGGCAAGGCTCTTGGTGTTCTTACGTGTTCGGTTTGCAATGACGGCGAGCTTGCGATCACGCCTGTCGACTTTGGCAACCAGTAACAAATCAGCGATACATCGCGATGCCGCATGAATGTCCATCAAGGACGGCAACACCGGAACCAGAATGCTGGTGGAATCGCGCGTCAACTCGCGGAGGTCGTCGTGGTCGAAGCTGGCCGGTGAGTCGATCAACAGGGTTTCGGTTTCTCCCGGAACCCGAAGTTGCCAACTGCGCGTCGCCTGCATGGATTTCTTGTAAGCAACGATGCCGTGAATTTTTGGAAGATGGTCAGGGCGTCGTTCCAGCCAGGCGGTAGTCGAGCCTTGCGGGTCGTAGTCCATTATGGCGGGAACAGTGCCACGTTTGGCGTAACAGGCTGCAAGATTCGTAACCAAGGTTGACTTGCCGCATCCTCCCTTGGGGTTGAGGATGACGATCTTGTTGAGCTTGTCTTGTCGCGGCGTTATGAGCATGTTCCGAATTTCGCCCAAAGTTGACGGGATTTCGTTGTGCCAGTTCACATAATACTGGAAACAACGTAAATGAAGTAAGTGGATTTACTGTTTTACGGACCCCTGACGTTTAGTTGGCTAGCGCTAGCCAGGTTGTCTGGATGGACTCGTCCACGGTGCCGTTGCCGTCATTGTCAAGATCGATACGAACATTGACGTTATCCAGCGCCACCAATCGCACACTGGAGTTGTTGCCAGAGACCAGCAATTCCCCAGTGCTCGGGAAGTCGACATCGAAGCCCGTAAATTGGACAGGCGTGGTGTAGCGCACGGTATCGCTGAGCAATGAGCTGTCGACGGTTCCGGAGGACGTCAGTGTATAAGGGATGCCCTGTTGCCCTGCGTCAACGGTTTGTTCAGTTCGATAGTTGCTTAGCGTCTCGGAATCGCTATTGGAGCTCGTCATCATCGATGCGCCGGAGACTATCGCGGAAACAAACGGCGTCGCTGTCGTATCAAGAACGACGCTGGTGTCACCCGTACTGCTCACCACGTCGGTGGCCGTTGTCACTTGAAGTCCGTTCAGGCTGGCGTTCATTCCCAACAAGTACGCTTGCAGAAACAAGTCACCCGTAAACTCGGTAACGGTCATGCTCATCACGCCATCAAGAACTTCGCCGAGGCCGTCATCACAGGCAGCCGCATCGATGTTGAAAGTGTCACCGGCCGTCAGGGTAAACGGATCGGCCAGATCACCGGACATAGTGATCGATCCGGATACGTCGCACGGAAACACGTCGGGACCGAAGGGGACTTGCTGCAGAGCACTCACCAGAAATCCGGACAATTGCTTCCTGGGCGTCGCCTTGCTGGACGATCCCGGCGCAGTCGCCGTAACGCCAATGGCGCCGCCTACATCGGCGAGATCGGCGCTATCCATTGCCGCATTGAAAGCAATTACCACCGCGGATTGGGCATTGACCGAGGTCAGGACGAGGCCAGTACCGGTATTTGCAGGCTCGTCACCGCTGGACAATTTGCTATCGCCGCAGGCTGCCAGAAGCAGCGCTGGGCCCAATGCCAACAGGTGCAGACGTTTCATAGTGTAACTCCGGAAAATAGTGAATCGTTGATAACGATCCAGTCTACCGGCTCAAAAATTAGTGGCCGTGACAGCACTCACACATTAGACAGGGCTGGATTATGTCTAGTGGCCCTGGGAGTGCAGGAATCGGCGTGCCTGGCGCAGCCAGAGACAGGTTTCGCAGCTGCAGCCGCGTTCGTGATTTTCGCTGTAGGTGGCCTGCAGGTAGGTGGCAGCCTTTCTCAGTGCGTTCATGAGGTCAGGCAAGGGATCGTCGGGAGATGCCGGTGTCCGCGCCAGCTTGAGCCAGCAACAGGCGTCGCCGAACAAGCAAGTGGTGCAAACTTCGGCAGACGCCGTATACCGGCCCTGATAACGGCAATCCGTAAAGTCGACATCACGCTCGATGATCCAGCGAGGATAATCGAGGAGGATGTCGACGTAACTCGTCAGCGTGCGAGCATCGCGGCCGGTTTGGGTCATCATAGCTAATCCCACCAACGCAAAACGCTGCCGAAAATACGCTCGATGCGCCATTCGGGAAACTACCTAGGGATCGCAAACGACCGTCGGGCAGGCGCTGAGAAATCGTTGTGTCTTAGCAACATATCGCGAAAGAGTCTTAACTTTATAGGCCTCAGGCATTTACTTTTTTGTTGCGATTTCGCATCATGGTGCTCTTGGCAATCGCGGTTTCGACGCGCTAGCCTGGCACGAGAGCTGGCAAAAGGCTCGCCGATTGAATTTTGGCATAAGGGGTAAGAAATGAGAGTCGAAGACTATCGCGCAATTCTCGCGCGCTTATTCAGCACGTTCGCAATTGTTTTCAGCAGTTTTTGTTTGCTGGCAGCACCAACGGTGTTTGCTCAGGAAGACGGCGTAGACGATCCGGCGGCAGAACAGTATGACGGTGACGAGAAGTTAGCCGAGGAAATCGTGGTTACCGGGTCTCGCCTGAAGCGTGACACGTACAGCAGCATTTCACCGTTGCAGATTATTACTTCGGAAATTTCTCGCGAAGTCGGTCTTATCGACGCGGCAAACATTTTGCAGGAATCCGGTGCATCAAGCGGCCAGCAGATTGACCTCACCTTCAACGGATTCGTTCTTGATAATGGACCGGGTTCTTCGACGGTCAACCTGCGCGGCCTCGGTGAGGCACGTACGCTGGTTTTGGTCAACGGTCGTCGCCTGGCACCGGCCGGTGTAGAAGGTGCGCCTTTCGCGGCTAACCTGAATCAGATCCCTGCATCGTTGGTACAACAGTACGACCTGCTGCTCGACGGCGCGTCGTCTGTTTACGGTTCCGATGCCATCGCGGGTGTCGCAAACATAATCCTGCGTAAAGATTTTGATGGTTTTGAGGTTGAAGGCTTCTCCCGCAATCCGCAACATGGCGGCGGTGTTGAAAATACGCTAAGTGTTGTCTGGGGAAAGAACTTTGACAGAGGCTTCATCGGCTTTGGTGCTGAGTACCAGAAAAGCGACAACGTTACTCTCGAAGACCGTCCGTGGACGGCCGGGTGCGATAAAAACTACGAGATCGACGAAAACGGCCAATTCCGCCAAGACGAGCAGTTCTATCCCAATGTTTATGGCATGCCCTGGGATGAATGCCGACTCGGCCTGTTAGCAGCTCGTGTTTCGGTTCCGTTTTCGGGGAGTATTTATGCGACACCCGGCGCATCCAACGGCGGTTGGAATGGATTCTCAGAGTCCAATATATTTGGCTTTGGCATTGACAGTAACCAGGACGGAGTCGCAGATCTAACTTTCCGTGACTATGACCTGAACGGCAAGGCAAGCCAGCAGAATTCCGACCTGTTCTCGGCGAACGACACCCTGCAAGTCATGGGTTACGGTGAATACACATTTGATACCGCGGCAAACATCACGCCGTACTTCGAAGTGATGTATTCCGAGACCGATTTCTTCTCGAATTCGTCAGAAGGCCAGTTATTCCCAACGGTACCGGCGAATAACCCGTTCAATATCTGTAACCCGGCTGCTATCGGTGGTGTTGATTGCGGTCTCGCGTTTGACGCCCTAATGAATAACCCCGGCGTTATTGCCGGCGTATTGAACGCTTTTGGCTGTGATCCGAGTACTGGCGGTAGCTGTGATCAGACTGGAGGCGCTATCGGCGCTGCTGGCACACAACCTATCGTCTCAGTGGCAGGTGACCGCAATTTTACGAAGGTAAGCGGCGATCAAATACGCGTTGTCACCGGCGTTCGCGGTGATTTGCCATGGTTACAATTCGGTTCGGTCGATAATTGGTCGTTCGACGCCTATGCGAGC
>JALHUQ010000152.1 GCA_022866645.1 Woeseiaceae bacterium
GGGATCCGTGATCCACCGACTACGGCAACTCGAATTGATCGTCCATCGTGCAACATAAGGTCTCCATTCTGAATTGTTACTCAGGGCGCGACGCAACTTTACACCATTCATGGACATGACCGTAAGCTAAGATACGTTGATGATCAGGCCCGACTCGACAGAATACAAAACTCAAGCAAAGGCATTATTGCGCCTCGGCGGGCCGCTGATAGTCAACAACCTCGCCGTCGCGGGCATGCACTTTGCGGACGCGGTGATGGCCGGGAGTCTCGGCGCCAGGGAACTCGCAGCAGTCGCGGTCGGCGGCAGTTTCTGGTTTCTTGGCTTCACATTGTGTCTCGGTATATTGATGGCAGTATCACCCATCGTTTCCCGCCATTTTGGCGCCGGCGACTACAATCTGATCGGCCGTTATACGCGCCAGGGCATCTACCTGGCCGTGCTGATGGGCGTTGCACTGCTGTTGATCGGAAGATTTGCAGCCGCACCCCTGCTAGCGAGGTTTGGTATCGATCCGGAGTTCAGGGAGCTGACGGTCGGCTACGTCGGCGCCATCATGTACGGCGCGCCCGGCATATTTATTTTCCTCGCGCTGCGATTTACGATGGAGGGCATCGGCCGTACGCGACCGATCATGTTCACGTCGATGTTCTCGCTGTCGTGCAACGTGTTCCTGAACTACGTGCTGATGTTCGGGCATTTCGGTGCGCCAGCGCTCGGTGTCGAGGGTTGCGGTTATGCGAGCGCGATAACCATGTGGCTGGTTATGCTGGCGTTGGCCGGGCACATAATACTTAGTCGCCACTATCGCAAGTTCCACATCTTCTCGAGGTTTGGATCGTTGCGGTTGTCCGCATTCAAAGAGATTATTTACCTCGGTGTGCCTATCGCCATAACCATCACAGCGGAAGCGGGATTGTTTTCTGCCGTCTCGATACTGATCGGGACGCGCGGCACGGAAATCACAGCTGCGCATCAGATCGCGATTAACTTTTCGTCGACGACGTTCATGGTTCCACTCGCACTGAGTGGGGCGACGACGGTGTTGGTCGGCCAGCTGATAGGAGCCGGGAAGCATCGCGAAGCGCGAATCTGTGGCTCTACCGGCATCCTGCTCTGTGCCGGGTTCATGACAATGTCAGCAGCATTCTTGCTGGTGTTCCGCGACGCAGTTGTTGGCCTTTATAGTAGTGACGCGACGGTCGCCGGGATCGCCATCAGCCTGCTTTTGATGGCTGCGATTTTTCAGATCGCCGATGGCGTGCAAATTGGCGCGGCCGGGGCGTTACGCGGCTACAAAGACACGGGAGTTCCTATGGCGATCAACATTGTCGCGTTCTGGGTGCTTGCGTTTCCACTTGCTTACCTCGCCGCCATCACCTACCAGGCGCCGCCCAATTACATTTGGGCCGGCTTTGTTGTCGGCCTGGGCTCCGCAGCGATGCTGCTAACGTGGCGATTCAGACGGCTCTCCCGCGCTGCTCGCTGAGCGGGTGCCGTTAACCCTGTCCGAAATCGGGGCTGTCACCTGCCAGATACTCGGATTCTTCGGCAGTGTTTTCCCGGTTCAATAATTTATTGCGATGCGGGAAGCGTCCGAACCGTTCGATGATGTCTTTGTGGAGCTCGGCGAACTGCGCGACGGTCAGAAATGTTTCGCGCTCGGTTGGCGATACGGCTTCGGCGAGACGGTTGTATAACTCAAGAGATTTGGCTTGAACCTTGCGCGATTCCGCGTGTTGCAGTGGCATATAGAAAAACACGCGCTGAATCGGTGTAAGGCCGGCGTCCTTTTTCTCCATGGCACCCTCGACGCAAAGCCTGAGAGCCAGACTGTCTTTTGAGAATGCTTCCGCGGTATTGCGATAGATGTTTCGACGAAACTGATCAATCAGGATGATCAACGCCAGGCGACCGTGCGGTTCGGCCGACCAGTGATTCAGTTTTCCTGCGCTTGCGGCGTCGACATCGTCACTAAATTCTTTCTCGATCTCGTGGTCGAACAGCGGGTCCTCGCTGAACCAGATCTCCATACGCTGATCGATCTGCGGTGCCGACAGTTCCTGCTCTTTGAACCAGAATGACAAGATGGCCTCGATCCGGGCCTGATCTTCATCAGTGATCGTTGCATCCATACGTTCACTCAACAGTTTTACAGCCATAGTGAGATTCCGGGCTATTCGAACGGCCAGTGTGCCGCGTCGGTGATTCGCTGTCACTGCAGTGTGTCACCCCTTCAGGCGCCATGTTACTCGACAAAGTGCGAACCCGGTCACAAATTGAGTCGAATCGGGCTATGAACGGCGCGCTTGCCAGTAAACTTTAGCGGATGAAGCCCACGGTCACCCTGAATCGCCGCGAGATCAGTATCCGCAACGCCTGTGTCGGCCTTGCTTGCTGGGTCCTTGGAAGTGCCTGCGGCGGGCCAGCGACAGGACCTGAGGAACAGCTGAGACTATGGGTGAGCCAGGGGCAAGCGGCTGCCGAGGCAAAGGACCGTCGCGAGCTTGTTGGCATGATTTCATCTGCCTACGAAGACCCTCGTGGCAATGATCTCGCAGACATCGAGAACATGCTCAGGGCGTATTTCTTCAGACAAAACAGCATTAACTTACTGACATCCATTGAAGAGATACGTTTGTATGGCGACTCGGCCGCGGAGATCGACTTGACGGTCGGCATGGCGGGGAAGAGCGATGGCGCGTTCGGATTCAGAGCTGACGCTTACAAGTTTCGGCTGGAGTTGCAACGCGACGATGACGAGTGGCAGCTAATTTCGGCGCGTTGGGTTGAGCTTGGAGAGGAACTGCACTAACAGCTGGAAGCAGGAAAAACGGCAGAGAAGGAGGATGCTATGAAGATTGAGATAAGGAACGGCGCCCAGATCGCGTTGCTGACGTTCTGCTTGTCGTCGTGCGCATCCATAACGGAAGACCTGATTCGTTCGCCGCAGGTTAGTCTTCGCAACGTCGAGGTCGTTGGCCTGGGTTTCAACGCTCAAACCTTTCTGCTGTCATTTGACGTCGCCAATTCGAATCCATTTCCGTTGCCCGTTCGAAACTTTGACTACGATGTGAGGCTGGATGGGCAACGCTTTGCCAGCGGTGAAACCGCGAGTCAATTTACGATCCCTGCAGACGGCAACGCGAGCTTCGCGATTAGCGTTGATCTCAATCTGCTGCAAACGGCACCGCAGTTGCTTACCATCGTTCGAGATGGAGCGCGCCGCGAAATTCGATACGATTTGACAGGTCGTTTCGGCGTTGATCTTCCGCTCACGCCTGTGCTCACGTATCGTGACAATGGCGTCCTCCGGGTTAACGCCGGTTCGTACTAAGCCACGGTTACGCGCGCAACAAATAGTTCCCATGTCGAAATCAGGGCAGTAGGCGCCGAAAACCGTTGGTTTTTAAGCAAAAACCCCGCTTTTTTTGGCCCGTGCGGCATTGTCTGAGGTCCTGTCATATACTTTTTGCGGATCCGTCCACCAAGCTAATCCAGGCGTCGCGACGCCACCCGGTTAAACCCTTACTACGGGGAACGCAGTGATGCGTTCTCCACGGCGTCTATGACAGAGCAAACAACAAAATCCCTGTACAACCCGGAATTCGAGCGCGACAGCTGCGGCTTCGGCTTGATCGCAAATCTTGATGACATGCCGAGCCACTGGGTTGTTCAGACGGCCATCGAAGCGCTGGCACGCTTAACGCACCGCGGCGCTGTGGCAGCGGATGGAAAAACCGGCGATGGATGTGGTTTGTTGATCAAGTTTCCAGCGGCATTCTTGCGAGTCGTGGGTGAGGAGCAAGGCTTTACTCTGAGTGAACGATTCGCTGCTGGCACGGTATTTCTGAGCCAGGACGATGGAGCAGCCAGCGCCGCCCGCAGGGTCATCGACCAGGCCATCGAGGAAATCGGACTGGTTGTGGCGGGTTGGCGAGAAGTTCCGATTGATGCCAGCGTATGCGGTGAGCAGGCGCTCGTAACACTGCCGAAAATCGAGCAGGTATTCGTTAATGCACCGGACGGGATGCCGCGCGGTCGTTTCAACCGCCGACTGTTCCTCGCGCGCCGGCGCGCCGAGAATCGAGTGGCGGATCCTGAAACCTATATTGCCAGCTTGTCGTCCGTCACGATTAGTTACAAAGGCATGATCATGCCTTCGTCACTGCCGGTATTTTATCCGGATCTTAGAGACCCGCGGCTGGAATCGTCCGTGTGCTTGTTCCATCAGCGTTTTTCGACGAATACGCTACCCGAATGGAGGCTTGCACAGCCGTTCCGGTTTCTTGCTCACAATGGCGAGATCAACACGATCAACGGCAATCGCAACTGGGCGCAGGCGCGTGCGAAGAATTTCATTTCGGACAAACTCGACGACATCTCTGATCTGAATCCCATTATTTCGCTGACAGGTTCGGATTCCTCCAGCCTCGACAATATGCTCGAAGTTTTGCGCGCTGGCGGTATGGACGTTGTTCAGGCCATGCGAATCCTGATGCCACCGGCCTGGCAAACTGTCGACAACATCGACCCTGACGTACGGGCGTTCTACGAGTTTTACGACTGCCAGCTAGAGCCCTGGGATGGTCCGGCCGGAATTGTGCTGACAGACGGGCGCTATGCCGTCTGCTGCCTCGATCGCAATGGCTTGCGGCCGGCGCGTTACGTTATCACCAAAGATCGGCACATCACGATTGCCTCTGAAGTCGGCGTCTACGACTACGACGAAGCGGACGTCGTCAGTAAAGGCCGGCTCGGGCCGGGCGAAATGCTTGCTGTTGATCTTGTCAATGCCACGCTGCTCGAGAATGACGACATTCACGACATCCTGAAGACGCGAGCCCCGTACAAGAAGTGGCTGAAGCAGGGTGTTCGTTATCTTGATTCGCAGCTGGTGGATACGGAAACCGCCGCGGAGCCGATGGACCCCGACACGCTCGCCACCTATCAGAAGATGTTCAATCTTTCACGCGAAGAACTCAGCGAAGTCGTCGCCGTTCTGGCGAACACGGAAATGGAGGCGGTGGGCTCGATGGGCGATGACACACCGATGGCTGTGCTCTCGAAGAAAGTGCGATCGCCCTTCGACTATTTCAGACAGCAGTTTGCGCAGGTGACGAATCCACCCATTGATCCGCTTCGCGAGCGCATTGTCATGTCGCTGCAGACGAACGTCGGTCGCGAATCCAGCCTGTTCGACATCGGCCCGCAACACGCAGAGCAGGTGTTAATCAATTCGCCGGTGCTGTCGCAGGCGAAATTGCGACAGTTGCTGGGACCGACGATGTTTGCGGATAATCACGTGTTCATCGATCTGAATGTCGATGAGAACGTCAGCCTTTCTGCGGCACTGGAGCAGATCTGCGAACAGGCGGAGCAGGCCGTCAACAACGGCAAATTCCTGCTCATGTTGAGCGACCGCTATCTTGTCAAGGGTAAGCTGCCTGTGCACGCTTTGCTGGCGACGGGCGCGGTTCATCATCACCTCGTCAAGACCGGGCAACGCTGCGACGCAAACATCATCGTTGAAACCGGCGTCGCCCGGGACCCGCACCACTACGCGTGCCTGATCGGTTACGGCGCGACGATGGTTTACCCCTACCTCGTCTATCAATCGCTCCACGACATCGGGCGTCGCGGAAATATTCATAAACAGCAACAGCTGGGTCGCAGCTATCGACGCGGCGTTCGGAAGGGCTTGTTCAAAGTCATGTCGAAGATGGGAATATCTTCGATCTCGAGTTATCGCGGCGCACAGTTATTCGAAATTATCGGCCTGGGCCCGGAAATCGTCGATCGTTGCTTCCGGGGTACGACGTCGAGAATTCAGGGTGCGAATTTCGACGACCTTTGGAGTGACCAACACGAGCTGGGTGCGTCAGCCTGGGACCTGCGCCAGTCGATCGATCACGGCGGCTTGCTCAAGTACGTTCACGGCGGCGAGTACCATTGCTACAATCCCGATGTCATCGCGACCTTGCAGGCGGCAGTGCGCTCAGGCGACTACTCGCGATACCAGGAGTACGCGAAGCTCGTCAACGAACGTCCCGTGGCGACGCTACGAGATTTGATGACCATCAAGCCGCATGGGCCCGCTGTGCCGCTGGACGAAGTCGAGGCGGCGCAGGAAATCCTGATGCGATTTGATAGCGCCGGCATGTCTCTCGGTGCCTTGTCACCTGAGGCGCATGAGGCGCTCGCCATCGCGATGAATCGCATCGGCGCGCGGTCGAACTCGGGCGAAGGTGGTGAGGACCCGGCGCGGCACGGCACGGAGCGCCGGTCCAAGATCAAGCAGGTCGCGTCCGGCCGATTTGGCGTCACCGCGGAATACCTCGTCAACGCCGAAGTCATTCAGATCAAGATCGCGCAGGGGGCCAAGCCTGGCGAGGGCGGTCAATTGCCAGGCCACAAAGTCAACGAGATGATCGCGAAACTGCGCTACGCCAAACCGGGCGTTGGGCTCATCTCACCGCCACCGCATCACGATATTTATTCGATCGAGGACCTCGCGCAGCTCATTTTCGATCTGAAACAGGTCAATCCAAAAGCGCTGATCTCTGTGAAACTCGTCGCCGAGCCGGGCGTCGGAACGATTGCTGCAGGCGTCGTAAAAGCGTACGCCGATCTGATCACGATATCGGGCTACGACGGTGGAACCGGAGCGAGTCCGCTCAGTTCGGTCAAGTTTGCGGGCAGTCCGTGGGAACTCGGTCTGTCCGAAACGCACCAGGTGCTGCGCAAGCACAACCTGCGGCACAAAGTGCGATTGCAAACAGACGGCGGTCTGAAAACCGGTCTCGATGTTATCAAGGCGGCAATGCTTGGAGCAGAGAGTTTTGGTTTCGGCACGGGCCCGATGGTTGCGCTGGGCTGCAAATACCTGCGAATTTGCCATCTCAACAATTGCGCAACGGGTGTTGCGACACAGAACGCTGTTCTGCGCAGTGAGTACTTCATCGGTTTGCCGGAAATGGTCATCAATTTTTTCACATTTGTCGCTGAGGAGGTGCGTCACCTCATGGCTGAACTTGGCGTTCGCAGTCTCGAAGAACTGATTGGCCGGGTAGACCTGCTCGAGTTGCTGCCGGGCGAAACCGATCGGCAGCGTCGACTTGACCTGAGTCCGATAATCTCCGACGCCGGACTGATCCAGGACACGCCGCAATTTTGCACCGACGTTCGCAACGATCCTTTTGACAAAGGCGAGCTTGCCGAGCAGATGGTCGCTGAAATTTTGCCCGCGATCGAAGCCCGCTCCGGGGGCAGCTTCAATTTCCAGGTGCAGAATTTCAACCGCTCGATTGGTGCGCGTCTGGCGGGGGAAATCGCCCGTCGCTATGGCAATGAAGGCCTGCGCGAGAGTCCATTGGAAATATCGTTGCGAGGCACGGCGGGCCAGAGTTTTGGCGCGTGGAATGTCGCCGGACTGAATATGCATCTTGTCGGTGATGCAAACGACTACGTCGGCAAGGGTATGTCGGGTGGTCGAATCGTAATCCACCCACCGCCGAACGTGAGTTACGTGGCCCGCGACACCGCCATCATCGGCAATACCTGTCTGTACGGCGCCACCGGTGGTGAACTCTACGCAGCGGGCCGGGCCGGGGAACGTTTTGCGGTGCGGAACTCGGGCGCTATTTCCGTCGTTGAGGGTGCGGGAGATCACTGCTGCGAATACATGACCGATGGCATCGTTGTTGTCCTCGGTCGCAGCGGCGTGAATTTTGGTGCTGGAATGACAGGTGGTTTCGCTTATGTACTTGATCTTGATCGAGATTTCGTCGATCGCTACAACCACGAGCTTATCGACATACACCGCATTACGCCGGAGAGTATGGAAACGAACCTGCATCATCTGCGAGCTCTGATCACAGGCCATGTCGACTACACGGGTAGCGACTGGGGCGCGCGGATCCTGGATGACTTCCGGACCTTCCTGCCGAAGTTCTGGGTCGTCAAACCCAAGGCGACGGAGCTCAGTGCGCTTATCGAATCGCTGCGGCGGGCCGCCTGATGTCCAGGCATCCACTTCAATTTCTGGAAGTGCCGCGACGCGATCCTGATAAAGAGGATGCCGAACAACGCGTAAAACATTTCGGCGAAATTTACGGTCAGTACGACGGTGCGAGCGCGGCCGCACAATCGGGTCGTTGCCTGCAATGCGGCAATCCCTACTGCGAATGGCAATGTCCGGTGCACAATTACATTCCGAACTGGCTGCAGCTGATCGAGGACGGCAAGTTATTCGAGGCCGCCGAGCTATCCCACCAAACGAATTCGCTGCCGGAGATCTGCGGTCGAGTTTGCCCGCAGGACCGCCTCTGCGAAGGTGCGTGCACGCTAAACGATGTCAATGGCGCGGTCAGTATCGGCAGCATCGAGAAATACATTACTGACACTGCGCTGGCACAAGGTTGGCAACCCGACATGTCGCACGTCGTCGATACCGGAAAGCGTGTCGCAATAGTTGGCGCGGGACCTGCAGGCCTAGCGGCGGCGGATGTGCTGGCGCGCAATGGCGTCGGGCCCGTAGTGTTTGACGCCTATCCGGATATTGGCGGCCTCCTGACCTATGGAATACCGCCGTTCAAATTGGAAAAATCGGTCGTTAAAACACGCCGCAAGATATTGGAGGGCATGGGCGTACAGTTTGTCCTGAATACCCGCATTGGCGAGGACAAAACGTTTCAGGAACTGCTCGACGAGTACGACGCGGTGTTCCTCGGCATGGGTACCTACGACTACGTGAAGGGTGAGTTCCCGGGTGAGGATCTGCCAGGCGTTTACGAAGCGTTGCCGTATCTGGTGTCCAATGTTTACGAGGAACTGGGTTATGAGGACCCATCCGTGCCGTACGTCAATCTTGAAGGACGCCACGTCGTTGTCCTCGGCGGTGGTGATACGGGAATGGATTGCAATCGCACCGCTATCCGGCAAGGCGCCGCAAGCGTCAGTTGCGCGTACCGGCGTGATGAAAAAAACATGCCTGGGTCACGTCGTGAAGTGGCAAACAGCAAGGAAGAAAA